>JBIHZO010000221.1:0-6034 GCA_044231405.1 Cypionkella sp.
TTGCGGATGATTTCATGCAGCATCACCGCCGAAACCGTGGTGGCCCCGGCGCGTTCGACCATTGCGGGGGCACGATCAACCACTTCGATATCCAGATCGGTGGCCCTGAAGGACACCGTGTCACCTTCGGCTTCGATCAGCACGTTGGCCAGAATGGGAATGGTGTTGCGGCGTTCGACAACCGACTGGGCCTGAGCCAGCGCCTTCAAAAGCGTGCCGCGTTCGATACTGATCTTCATGGTCTATTCCCCTTGCCGGCACCCCCTGCGGGGACGTCGAAACTACCCGGTTTTTCCCGGTTCACAAGCATTTTCGGGACTTTGAAAGCGTTTCCGGGGCAGGTCAACCCCGGTGAGGCCCGTTTAAGCCTGCAGCAAGCGCCGCAGCAGTTGCAGATCGTCCGAAAGCTGCGAATCAGTCGACATCAACTCTTCGATTTTTCGCACGCCGTGCATGATCGTGGTGTGATCACGACCGCCAAAACGCCGCCCGATTTCCGGCAGGCTGCGCGAGGTCAGCTGTTTGGAAAAATACATCGCGACTTGCCGTGGCCGGGCAATGTTGCGCAATCGCTTCGGCCCAATCATGTCCGACAGGCGGATGTTGTAATGCTCCGCCACCTTACGCTGAATTTCTTCTATCGTCAGCTTGCGATCCGATGCGCGCAGAATATCGGCCAGGCAATCTTGCGCCAGTTCCAGCGTGATTTCACGACCCACCAAAGAGGCGAAGGCGAACAGGCGGGTCAAAGCACCTTCCAGGACGCGGACATTGGTGGTGATACGGTGTGCAAGGAACTCCAAGACGCCGTTGGAAATCACCAAGCCCTTGTACTGCTGCCGATAAAACTCGACCTTTTGCTGCAAGATACCCAGCCGAAGTTCATAATCGGTGGGGTGAAGATCGACCACCAAACCGCACTGCATGCGCGACTTGATGCGGTCTTCCAGATCTTTGATCTCACCCGGAGCGCGGTCGGCTGAGATGATGATCTGCTTGTTCTGATCAACCAAGGCATTGAATGTGTGAAAGAATTCTTCCTGCGTCGAGTCCTTGCCAGCGATAAACTGCACATCGTCAACCATCAGAACATCAACCGAGCGGAAGATTTCCTTGAAATCCATGATCTGGCGTTCGCGCAGGGCCTGCACAAAACGGTACATGAACTGTTCCGCCGACAGATAGAGCACGCGCAGATGCGGCTGGCGGGCCTGAAGTTCGTGGGCAATCGCGTGCATCAGGTGGGTTTTGCCCAAACCGACGCCGCCATAAAGAAACAGCGGATTGAACGTGACTGGACCACCTTCGGCTACCCGACGGGCTGCGGCATGGGCCAGTTCGTTGGGTTTACCCACAACAAAGCTGTCGAAGGTGAACCGCGCATCCAGCGACGCGCCGGGCATGTCGTCGTCATTCATCATACGCGCACGGCCTGCCGATTTGGCAACAACACGGGGCGGCGGGGCGGATTCGACTGCACGCACTGCTGTTGAGCGTGCAGGTACGAAAAATTCAATCCGCCCTGCAAGTTGACCGTCAGCGTTCAGATGCGCCAATATATGGTCGCCAAAGTTACGCAGCACCCAGTCACCGAAAAAAGTCGTTGGCACTTCAAAACGCACGACGCCATCTGTCAATTCTGACAGGCGCAGCGGTTCGATCCAGCTGACGTAGTTGTTTTTGCCGATCCGCTTTACCAGCGATTCCCGCACCCTGCCCCAGGCTTCATTCGTCATTCTTTTGTCCGTCCCCAGGCGTCTGTTAATCCGGGCAGCCCCGGTTGCGCCTTCAATATCGTCCTGCACCGTTTGCGGTCCAAAACGCCTTTACCCAAGGCTTTTACGGCAGATCCACAACCGCGCGTGACGCGACGGAAGGTGGGCCGCACAAGCACATCGGCGGGACAAAACGCTGATACCCATATCGGACACTCCCGATACTGGCATTTGCATGACTGTAGGCCAAAACACGGCACAGACAGTTCAAAACATTGATCTCAAACACTATTTCCAAGTTGTTATTTGGCAAGGCTTGGCAGCGCCGCCCATGGAATCAGCTTTGTGACCGCGTCATGTCCCCCAAGACGAAGTGAATCGCAGGATCAACGTACCAAGCCGCAATGGGCCACCGCAACCGATCTTGTTGCTTGACATGTCTTTGCGTCAGCGAATCTTTTGGCCTGTGCAAAATGGCAACGCCGAGTGGAAAAACGTGAGTTAACGAACTGTGCAAATGCAAAAGGCGCAGCCGTTTCCAGCCGCGCCTCTGCCATATTCTTTCGCCGTGGATCAGGCCGCAGGGGTGCCCAAAGCCTTCACCCGCGAAGCGAGGCGCGACATTTTGCGCGCAACGGTGTTCTTGTGCATCACGCCTTTGGTGACGCCGCGTGCCAGTTCTGGCTGCACATTTTTGAGCGCGACTGCTGCAGCGTCCTGGTTTCCAGAAGCCAAAGCCTCTTCAACCTTGCGCAAGAAAGTGCGGATACGCGAGCGGCGGGCTTTGTTGATGTCTTGACGGGTTTCCGCCTGACGGGCGCGCTTTTTGGACTGGGCGGTGTTTGCCATTGGTTCTGGATCCTTGGGGTCGGTTTAATTTGGTCGCGCAAAAACCCCAAGGCCCCTTCAACCATGAAGGGATGATTCTGCCAAAGCGGGCTCGCACGCATGTGATTAGAGCCTTTAGAGGAACTACCCTGAAAAGGGAACAGCAATTTCCCAGCTATTTGTCACGGAATTGCGGCTGGCGTTTTTCCAGGAAGGCGGCCATGCCTTCTTTCTGGTCAGCGGTAGCGAAAAGCGCGTGGAACAGGCGGCGTTCAAACAGCAACCCTTCGCGCAGGGTGGTTTCCTGTGCGCGACTGACCGCCTCTTTCACCGCCATCACTGTGATCGCGGATTTCTCGGCGATCTTGCCTGCGGCCTTCATTGCCTCTTCCATCAAGGATTTCGCAGGCACAATGCGCGACACCAGACCACAGCGTTCAGCCTCAGCCGCATCCATGAAACGCCCGGTCAGGTGCATATCCATCGACTTGGATTTGCCCACAAATCGGGTCAGGCGCTGCGTTCCGCCCATGCCGGCAACGATGCCAAGGTTGATTTCGGGCTGACCAAATTTGGCTGTATCCGACGCAAGAATAAAATCACACATCATCGCCAGCTCACAACCGCCGCCCAGACAGTAGCCGGATACGGCAGCGATGATCGGTTTGCGCACACGCAGAATCGCCTCGGTCTCCAGGCCGAACAGGTCGTCGAAAAACACATCCGTAAAGGATTTCGTCGCCATTTCGCGCACATCGGCCCCGGCAGCGAAGGCCTTTTCCGACCCGGTCAGAACAATGCAGCGGATTTTCTCGTTCTTGTCAGCAGCCGTTAAAGCCACCGCCAGTTCCTGCATCAGCTTGGCGTTCAGCGCGTTCAACGCGTCGGGCCGGTTCAGCCGGATGACGCAAGTGTAATCCTCGATTTCGACGATCAGCGTTTCATAGGCCATGGCAAGACACCTTTGGTGGTTCGGTCGGCGCGACCTGTATCAGTAACGCGGGCGTTATCAAGTCACCTCTGACAGATGGGACAATAGAACGAAGATCGACCGGACTGGACGATTCGCACAATCTCGCTGACACAGTCAGGGGTTTGGCAGGGCTGTCCCTCGCGGCCGTAGACTTGGAATGCGTGCTGGAAATAGCCCAGTTCACCATCCGCCTGCCGATAATCGCGCAGGGAGGATCCGCCCGCGTCAATCGCCTCGGTCAGCACTTGTCGGATAATCGGGACAAGGCGGCGCACCAGTCCAACAGGCAACTGGCCGGCCTTGGTTTGCGGTGCAATCCGGGCGCGATAGAGGGTTTCGCAAACGTAGATATTGCCCAAGCCCGCCACGATATGTTGATCCAGCAGCGCCGACTTGATCGGGGTGCCCCGGCCACGCAATTGCCCAACCAAGTAGGACTCGTTGAAACCGTTGCCCAAGGGTTCCGGCCCGATGCTGGCCAAAAGCGGGTGCTTTTCGGCCGTGCCGGTGGGCAAAAGATCCATCGCGCCGAACCGGCGGGCGTCGTTAAAGGTCACGCGCGCGCCACCCTCCATATCCAGCACCACATGGTCATGTTTTTCGGGCGCGGGGTGGGTGTGGAAAAAATTACCGATCTGCGATCCGGAAATCAACATCCGTCCCGACATGCCCAAGTGGATCAGCAGGGTTTCCCCCGACTCCAGATCAGCCAAAATGTACTTTGAACGCCGCCGCAATGCCAAAACCCGCTTGCCGGTCAGCCGATCCGCCATATCTTTGGGGAATGGCCAGCGCAGGTCAGGACGATTGACCAAAGCATTCGTGATCAGGCGACCCTCCATCACGGGCAGCAAGCCCCGGCGGACGGTTTCAACTTCGGGCAGTTCTGGCATGTGACCCTTCGGCAGGTTGAGGCGGGGCAGTTCCGCGCCTATAAGGTGGCGGCAAAGATCAGGACGGCAAGAGCAAATGACCGACGACAGCACAACCCATTTCGGATTTCAAACTGTCCCCGAGGCGGAAAAAGCGGGAATGGTGCGTGGCGTCTTCACCCGCGTGGCCAGCAAGTACGATATCATGAACGATTTGATGTCGGGTGGCATGCACCGTTTGTGGAAAGACGCGATGATGGATTGGCTGGCCCCCCGGCCAGGCCAACGGCTTTTGGATGTGGCGGGCGGCACCGGCGACGTGGCCTTCCGATTCATGAAGCGGGCGGAAACGACTTCGGCGGTGGTCTGTGATCTCACCGAATCGATGCTGATCTCGGGACGGCAGCGCGCCGAGGCCGATCAGATGGCGGACCGGTTGGAGTGGGTTGTGGGCGATGCAATGGCGCTGCCTTTCGCCGACAATTCCTTCGACGTTTACACAATTTCCTTTGGCATCCGGAACGTGACGCGGATTTCCGACGCCCTCAAGGAAGCCTACCGCGTGCTGAAACCCGGTGGGCGGCTGATGGTGCTGGAGTTTAGTCGCATTCCCAATGACTTGGCGCAGTGGGCTTATGACAAATACAGCTTCAACGTGATTCCGGTGATGGGTCAGGTCGTGGCCGGAGACCGCAAATCCTACCAGTATCTGGTCGAATCCATCCGCAAGTTTCCAGATCAGGAATCCTTCGCCTCAATGATCCGCACCGCCGGGTTTGATCAGGTGAAATACCGCAACCTGACCATGGGCATCGCCGCGTTGCATTCAGGCTGGAAACTGTGAGGGGACCGCACAACATCTGGCGGCTGATCCGCACCGGCGCGACGTTTGAGCGCACCGGCGCGATGGCCTTGGCACTAGAGGCGCTGGACGTTCCGCCACGTCTGCGTCTTGCTGCGCGAATGTTGGGTTGGCCTTTCAAATGGTTGGGCCTGCGCGGCGATCCAGCTTTGCCACCCGTCACACGGGCTCTGACAGCACTGGGTCCGGCCTACATCAAATTCGGTCAGGTCCTGTCGACACGACCGGATATTGTGGGCGATGAATTGGCGCTGCAGTTGAAATATCTGCAAGACCAGTTGCCGCCATTCCCGACCAGTGTCGCCAAAGCCATGGTGGCCGACGAATTGCGCCTACCGGTTGATGAGGTGTTTTCGTCCTTCTCGGAGCCTGTCGCTGCGGCTTCTATCGCTCAGGTGCATCGCGCAACCTTGCGCGAAAACGGCCAGGATGTGGCGGTGAAAGTACTGCGGCCGGGCATCGAACGGGCGTTTCGCAAGGATATTGACGCTTTTTTCTTTGCCGCGCGGACGATTGAATTCCTGTCTCCCGCTTCCCGCCGTTTGAGGCCGCTGGATGTGATCACGCATTTTGAAGGTGTGGTTCTGGGCGAGCTGGACCTGCGGCTTGAATCCTCGGCTGCGTCAGAGTTTGCCGCGAACACCATAAATGATGCCGGTTTTCAGGTGCCCAAGATTTTGTGGGACCTGTCTGGCCGCTCTGTGATGACGCTGGATTGGGCCGAAGGGATCAATCTGGCCGACAATGCAGCCATTGATGCGGCGGGTTTGGATCGCCGGGCTTT
>JBIHZO010000376.1:0-3837 GCA_044231405.1 Cypionkella sp.
GCAGATCGTGATGCAGGCTTTGGGCAACACGGCAACGTCAACCAAAACCTCAACCCGCAGCAGTCGTGGGCGCGGTTACATCCGCAGCGATTTTGCCACCCCGGATGGGGCGGTGCTGTTGGAGCTATGGATGCTGCAAGGGGCGGGGCATGCCTGGTCAGGTGGCCGCAAAGCTGGGTCTTACACCGATGCCCAAGGCCCGGATGCCTCGGCCCAGATGGTAAGGTTCTTTCTGGCGAAATCCGCCTAAGCCGGCGGTCCCCCGGAACGCCCCACCCGCATTTGTGTTCTTTTGATGTGACCGGCCTTGTCAGAACGCCAGCGCCCCGTGCGGCAGCGCCAAGCCAATGTGCAGACTGGTCACACCCCGGCAGGGGGCCCCTGTTGCCACAGATCCCCAACATCGGGATCAAGGAGAATTTCATGACACATCCATCCGATATCCCGAACGATGCCACGGGCGGCGCCTATGGTTTTGTGCGCAACGGCTATGACCGTGCCGAACCCCATGACCTGACCACCGCCGATGTCGAAAATGCCACCGTCTATGGCCGTGATGACGAAACCATCGGGTCCATAAGTGCGCTGAAGGTCGGCACCGATGGCAAGATTACCCACGCCATCATCGAAGTCGGCGGCTTTCTGGGTATGGGCACGCATTCGGT
This sequence comes from Cypionkella sp., assembly GCA_044231405.1. GTDB lineage: Bacteria > Pseudomonadota > Alphaproteobacteria > Rhodobacterales > Rhodobacteraceae > Cypionkella. The sequence goes on from JBIHZO010000376.1 coordinate 666, forward strand.
GTCGCTGCCCTTTGCCGAGCTGAGCGTGCTGCGCGAGATCAATGGCGCAGACCTGCGTGTCAATCTGGACACCACCAAGGCCAAGCTGGAAGCGATGCCGCAATATCAGGGCTGAACAAAAGAACGGGGCCGCGCAATTCGTTGCGCGGCCCCCTTTTTGCTATGTGAAACCTGCGGGAGTCAGTTCACGGCCTGATACTTTGGCTGCGCCTGAACCTGCTCTTTGGTCGCCTCAATATAGACGCGCACATCTGTGCGGCCTTCGTCGGCCAGAATGGTCAACTCGTCAAAACCGACGCTGACCTGGCTGGTGCCCATGCCCAAGAATCCGCCGAAGTCGATGATAACCTCGGTGATCGCGCCCCTGTCATCGACGATCAGATTGTCGATCTTGCCCACCGAGTCATCGTTGACCCCATAAACTGCCTTGCCGACCAGCATTTCCGAGGAAACCTCGGTCACAGCGACCTGATTGTAGCCATCGCGGGCCACTTTGGGGGCAACAAAGGCCGTGCGGCCTTCGGCGGTCGCAGCTGGGGCCGCGGCATCGCCAGTCGCGGCTGCAGGGGCCACCACATCGCCGGTCGTCGCATTGCGCTCATACCGGGGCGACAGTTTCAGCATTTCGGCGCCGGTGTTCACCACGACATACATTTGCGTGCGATCATCGGGATCGGCTGCGAAAGTTACCTGATCCATGGTCACGGCGACGTCTTGTTCGCCCATGCCCAGAAAGCCGCCGACGCCGATCACAATGGCGCGAACCCGGCCGTCACTGGACAAAACCACTTCATTGATCTGGCCGATGTTGTCCATTTCCGACAACTCGGCGCGGGGCATCAGCGTCATTTCCGGCGCGGTCTGACCATCCATTGCAGCCATCTCGGCAGGCGTACGGCGTGCAAAGACGTCATGGCCGATCAGTTCCGATACGAACAGATCTGACTCGCCGCGCATGGCCAGAAACCCCGGTGTTTCCTCTGCAACTGTCGCCGTGGTGGCCGCTGGATCGGCCGTCTGCGATTGCGCCAGCATCGGAAGCCCGAGTGCAACTACAAGGGCCGTCGTTGAAAGCAACATTTTCATGCGAATTTCCTCAGTGGGCAAGGGGCGGACCGACAGTCGACCGCTTGCTTGCCCATCAGTTATTCAACCCTTGGGGTTGCGGATGGTTCCAAATCCTCTTTGGGTGGGCGGATTGCGTTGGCGACGAACTGCCCATTCGCCATGGCAGCCGCGCAGCAAACTGGAGCATCCGGCTTTGCCTTTCAGGCCCGTTTGGACCTTTGACCCGGTTGTGATCGCTCGTCCGGATGACACAATCTTCGAGACATGCCCTTCAGCCGACGCGCTGGGGTCGATGCCGGGATATGCGTGGTGACCTGCGGATCGGGACCCGAAAACACGGAATTATCACACAAGAATGCTTGTCGGATGTATGCCTGCAGGCGCAAAGTAGAAATGTCCCATGTGAACAAAGTTAAAGTGTTACCCTCTTTGTGTCGCCATCTCGGCGCGTTGGAGGATGTACAGGGGATGGCGCGACACCCTCCCACCGCCGGAACGCCCTGCGAAAATTGGTGGGGTCGGTGTAGCCCAGCGAATAGGCCAATTCCTTGATCGAAAACTTGCCCGCCCGCAGATATTCCAAAGCGCGTGTGTGCCTGGCCTCGTCCAGAAGTTGTTTATAGGACGTGCCCTCTTGTTCAAGCCGGCGATGCAACGTGCGCGGGGTCAATCGCGGGAGGCGTGCGGCAGGCGCCAATGTCGGGAAATGGTGCGTCGGTTCCAGAAAAAAGCCGCCGCAACTTGGTGCTTTCCGTCTCGTTTTGCTGGATCTTTTCCAGCTCGCGCTGACAGATGCGTTTGGCTTCGGCAAAGGCGGCGGCATCCTGCGGGCGCAAAGACCGTTCCGCATGGTCCAGATCAAACCGAAGGCCGCCCCACCCCTGCCCGTGGCGCACATCTGCCCGCGTGATCTTGGCGGCCAGATTGGCGTAACTGGGGGCTTCAAAGTCAAAGCACACACCAAAGTCGACGGATTGGCCAAGGGAAAGCTGATCGCACAAGCCCTTGACCGCAAAGATGGCCGCCTCTGGCAATGTCTCGCGGATCGCGCCCAATTCGGGGGTTTCCTTGATCATCACGCAAAAGCGACCATCGTGCACTGTCGTCCGGATCGTCACAAGTGACGTCCGCAAAGGGATGAAGACCTCTGCAACCTCCATGGCTTGCCGGATTGTGCCGCTGGAGATCACGGCGAAGCTCAGTATCCCGTGCACCCCGAGGACAGGCGGCGACCGATCAGCCAACCCAAAGCCGGTTCCTGCGAAAGGCGCTTTGTCTCGATCAAAAGGCGTCTGAACCCCGCATAGGTCAGACCCAGCGCACCCTCGGACGGGAGTGAGGCGTCGATATCGCAGTCTGCGTACAGTAGGGCCGTGTCCACGCCAAGATCACGGATCTGATCGGTGATCTCACGAAAATGGGATTCGGGCAGAAGGAAGGACTCTTTTTCCAGCAGGCACCTCTTTCTCACGTCGCGAGAGGCGCATTATTGCCCGAGTTGGCGATAAATGATCTCTGTTTGTCAAACCCAGCGACTCATGCGGAGGCCTGAAGCGCTGCTACTTTGGCCGCTTCCAAACTGGGGAAAATCCATGCGCTTCATCCGCGCCAAGCCCAAACCCCAGACCGCCGTCATCAATGGCCAGAAAATCAGTGTTGGCGCGGACGAGACGTTGCTGCATGCCGCGTTGCGCGAAGGTTTGGCCTTCCCCAACAGCTGCCGGGTTGGGGGATGTGGCAGTTGCAAGTGCAATCTTGTGCGCGGCGATGTGAAAGAGTCGACCGAAACCGGCTATCTGCTGACCGATACGGAACTGGATCAGCATTACATTCTGGCCTGCCAAAACAGGTTGCGAAGTGATGTGACCATCGAAGCCGACATGGCAGAAAGCTTTGCCCGCAGCGTGGTTGGCGGCATGGTGGTTGGCCAGATGAGGCTGACCCACGACATCACCCAGTTGGACATTCAGCTGGATACACCGATGGAGTACCGCGCTGGCCAGTTTGCCGACCTAAGCCTGCACACCTTGGCGGGCACCACCCGCAGCTAGTCCTTCGCCAGCCCACCCGATGCCACGGCACGGGTCAGCTTTTTCATTCGCAA
>JBIHZO010000223.1:0-6025 GCA_044231405.1 Cypionkella sp.
AATCTTGGCCGCAAGACCGGGCAAGGCTTCATCCACCCTGTTCCGGTACAGCCCGCCACGAACCCGGCGATCGCCCTGCGCATTGAAGCCACCCTGATCAACGAGGCCGCATGGCTGCTGGCCGAGGGCGGCACCACGCCCGCAGGCGTCGACACCGCAATGAAACTGGGCCTGAACTTTCCGCGCGGCCCATTTGAAGCTTTGGCGCAGTATGGCAAACCTGCCATCCTGGCGACGCTGTCCGCCCTTGCCACCGCCAACCCCGCCCTATCCCGCCGCTATGCCCCCGCCCCCTATCTGACCGAGTAACCCATGTCCGAAACCTATTTCCTCTATCATTCCATCGGCATGTATCCCGGCAAGGCCCGCGATCTGGCGGGGGCCTTGGCTGAATTCGCCTTTGTCTGGGGCAAGCCGGATGATGGCCAATGGGCCTATGCCCTTGGGGCTCGGGCGCGGTTCATCGACCGTTGGCGGGCCATTCTGAACGCGGCCCCGCGCAGCCTGACCACCACCGAAAACGTCACTGCGTCTTTCCACACCCTGCTGGCATCCCTGCCGCAAGGGCATCTGAAGGGCCGCCGCGTGCTGGTGGGGGCCGATTGTTTCCCGTCCAACCACTTCCTTTTGGCGGGAATGGCCGAGAAATACGGCTTCACCCTGCACACCGTGCCTCTGCGCCAAGGCGCGGCCTATGTCGAGGATGACGATTTCATCGACGCCTGGACGCCCGATGTGGGCCTTGCCCTGCTGACATGGGTGTCCTCGACCTCCAGCCACCGCATTGACCTGCACCGCATGGTCGCGCATGGCCGCCGCATGGGGTCGCTGATCGGCACCGACATCACCCAGGCGGCGGGTCTGATCCCTTATGACGTGATGGCCCCCGAGGTGGATTTCACCCTGTCCACCAGCCTGAAATGGATGTGCGGCACGCCGGGCGCGGGGATTTTGTATGTCTCGCCGCGCCTGATTGCGCATTGTCACCCCGAGTTGCGCGGCTGGTTTTCGCAACCCAACCCGTTCAACTGGGACATCACCGCCTTTGCCTACGCCCCCGACATCCGCCGCTTTGACAATGGCACGCCGGGGGTGATGGCGGCGCTGGCCAGCCTGCCCGCGCTGGACTGGCACGCGCAGCAAGATCAGGCGGCCCTGCTGGCGCACAACCGCCGCCTGACCGCCCGGCTGATCGCAGCGGCAGATGAACTGGCCTTGCCGCTGCTGACGCCCCGCGATCCCGCCAAACGCGGCGGTTCGGTCATGCTGCGGCTGCCCGACAGCCACCCTGCAGCGGATGTCGTGGTCGCCCTGCGCGCCCAAGGCATCACGACGGACGCCCGCAGCCAGACCCTGCGGCTGTCGCCCGGGGTCGTGACGACACTGGCGGGAGTTGAAGCGCTGGTGGCGGCACTGAGCGGGCTTCTGCGCGCCTGAGAACCTCGCCGCCCCGGACTTGATCCGGGGCCTTCTGGGGCGGTGGGAAAAAACTACCCCCGGCGATGCGTGGCCGCCACCCGCGCCACCTCTTCGTAAATGCCCGACAGCACGTTCAGTGTGCGCGCCGCCTCGGCCAGCCGTGCCGAAAACCCCGGCAGGCTGGCGATCTCGGCCAGCAACAACCGACGGCGCAGCGCGCTGAAGTCATCCGTCACCCGCCGACCCTCGTCAGTGCACTGATAGGTCACACCCGAGCGTCCGGCCCCCCTGCGTTCCACCAGCCCCGCCCCCAACAGCTTGCGCAACGAATACTGCATGTTGGGCACATCGTCGCGGTTGGTCAGCCGCGCCAGATCCTTCATCGTCTTGGGACGCTCATTCATCCTGATGATGTGCAGCAGCGCGTTCTCCGGCCCCGTCGCCGCCAGTTCGCAGACGCCGGCAAGACATTCCGATTGCCAGCGCCCGAATCCCTCAAACGTCCGCATTAGTGCGAATTCCAACTCGGTCGCCTCTACCTCCACCGCCGATTGCGCCAGATGCCAGCGGTAATCAAAACGTGAGTCCTGCGCATCATTTTGAACTTGAACGATTTTTTTCACCATGCCGCAAGCTCCCTGCCAACCCCCACAATCCCCCGCAAAAGCCGTTGACGCAATGCGATTTTACGATAGACTTTCAAGCATAAAATAAATCAAAAACCTCAGGGAGACCACCATGACCCAGAACCCGATGCTTTCGGGCGACCGCTTCCGCTTGGGCACTTTTTCCAGCAACTGCTCCTCCGGCATGACCCCCACCAAGATTGCCGAGCGTTGGGACAATTCCTGGGACAACAACCTTGCGCTGGCGAAAATGCTGGACGAGGCCGGGATTGATTTCATGCTGCCGATTGCGCGCTGGATCGGTTACGGCGGCGAAACCGATTTTCACGGCGACGTGCTGGAGACGATGACTTGGGCCGCAGGTCTGCTGGCCGCCACCAAGAACATCGCGGTGTTTGCCACCATCCACACCGCCGCCAACCACCCGGCGGTGGTGGCCAAGCAGATCGCCACCATCGACCAGATCGGCCATGGCCGGGCGGGTCTGAACATCGTCGCAGGCTGGAACAAGCCGGAATACGAGGCGCTGGGTCTGACCCTGCCCGATGACCATGAAACCCGCTATGCCTATGCGCAGGAATGGTTCGATCTGATCCGCAAGCTATGGTCATCGAACGAACATTTCGATTGGGATGGCAAATACTTCAAGGCCAAGAAGATCAAGGGCAAACCGGCTCCGGTGCGCGGGTCGGTCCCGATCATCAACGCAGCAGGCAGCCCGCAGGGGCGCGAGTTTGCCACCGACAACGCCGACTTCCTGTTCACCCCGGCGATTGATCTTGACCGCTCCAAGGGCGAAATCGCGGATCTGAAGGCGCAGGCCAAGGCCAAGGGCCGCAAAATCGACGTGCTGACCTTCAGCCACGTCATCTGCCGCCCCACACGCGCCGAGGCCGAGGCTTTTGCCAAGCATACGGCGGTCGACAATGGCGACACCGACGCCATCGACAATCTGGTGAACCTGCAATTCGCCCATGCCCACAGCTTCCCGCACGACCTGCTGGCGCAGATCAAGCACCTGTTTGCATTGGGGCATGGTGGCTTCCCATTGATCGGTACGCCGGATGACGTGGCCGAAGGCATCCTCAAGCTGCATGCGACGGGCTTTGCCGGAACCACCCTGTCCTTTGTCGATTACGTCGCCGAATTCCCCTATTTCCGGGATGAAGTGTTGCCGAAGTTGAAAGCGGCGGGGATCAGATAAGGCGGTTCCGGTTTTCGCCTTGACCAAGGGGTCGCAAAACGCGGTCACGTGAAACAAGAGGCCGCGATTTCCGATTTCGCGCAAACATGAACCGCCCCCCTTTGCCTTTGGGCGAATTCCCCCTAACTACAGCCTCGCCGGACCTTCGGCGAGGCCACCAAGGACGCCGCATGACATTGCCAGACCCGACCAGTTTCCGAGCCGCCATGCGCGCCGTCATTGGCAATTGCAGCCTGATCACCACCGGAACCGGAGACGATGCCAACGGACTGATCGTCACCTCGGCGGTGTCGCTGTCGGTTGAACCGCCGACGTTGCTGGTCTGCGTCAACCGCAATTCCTCCAGCTTTTCCGTGTTGAAGGCGACCGGCTTTTTCGGCTGGTCTTGCTTGGGCGCCGCGCATCAGCCGGTGGCCGAGCGGTTTTCCGGTGTGACCGGCGTCAAGGGACCTGCCCGCTATGACGGGGCGGAATGGGAGACTGCAGTGACAGGCGCGCGCCTGTTGGTGGGGGCCCCAAGCGCGTTTGACTGCACGATCGACGAGATGATCGACCGCGCCACCCACACCATCGTTATTGGCCGGGTTCAGGCCATCCGCAGCACACCCGATGCGGGCGCGCTGACCTATTGGAATGGCGCTTATCTGGCGTTGACCGCATAATCCACGCCGCCCCGGATTTGATCCGGGGCCTCGTGGGTGGTGGAGAGGCCCGGATAGGGTCCGGGGCGGCGAGGACCGAGGGTCATACGAAACTGCGGACCGTGGCCAAAGCCCCCGCCAGCGCCTCGCCCTCTTCATCCTGCAAAGCCGCTTCGCGCAACCGCCGCGCCCAATCGGCGGCGTCCGGGCGGCCGGCGACCAAAGCGATCCCCTCCAGCACCCGGTCAAACTTGGACAGCCCCCGCGCATGGGTGTCGGAATAGCCTTTGATCAACCGCCGACAGCGGATCACCTCGACCGCCAGATCGTAATCACGGTCCAGATGACCCATCGCGACGGCCAACCACGCCTCCAGATGGGCCACCTCTTGCGCGTGCCGCAGGCTGCCCAGACGGCGCGACTTCAACCCCCCCACGACATACAAAAGTGCGAAACTGACCAGACCATCGGTGCGCAACCGACGACCCTTGTTGAACAGCCGGTCAATCCGCATCATCCACTTGGGACTGGCCGCCAGTTTTGCCCCCATCCGCGCGGGCATCAGCCCGACGATTTCCTCGGCGCGAGGGTGCAGAAATTCCGTCACATGCACTACATTGCCCGACTTTGCCCCCATCTCGGCGGCGATCCTCCCCGCCCGCCCGGCGCGGGTTTTCAAATCAGCCACCCGGATCACATCATCATAAGCCATTGCATTGGCCATGTATTTGGCCGCCTGCCGTGTCAGATCATAGGGCGCGCGATCACGGGCCAGCACCGACTCCACGCGGGTCAGGTAGACTGACCCATAGGCCAGATCCTGAAACTCGACCACCTTGCGCAGGCCCAGCAAGGCCATATCGGCCACCGGCAAACGCCCGGCACGACTGGCCAGGTCTTCCCACCGCTGCAGCAAAGCCGCAGGTCCCACCGGCCGAACAGCCCCTTTGGCCGCAACCGCAACCACATCCAGCTTGCCCTGCGCTGCCTCATAGCCAGCGGTAAAGGCCCGCAGCGAGGCCGCAGCGCCCTTGCCATCAATCACCGCCTCGAACGCAGCGCGCGGGAAGGGCAGCACCTCTGCCCCCGCCAGCGCACCGAACAGGCTGGCCGAAATCACCGAGCCCTGCGCCACCGCCAACGCATCGAAATCCGCCGCGATGAACCGCCGCGCTGCAATTTCCGCCGCCGCCATCACCTCGGCGCTGTCGGCAATGCCATCGCCCGGCGTCATCTTTTCACTGACCGCCAGCGCCCGATGGGTGGAGGTGATCAGCGTGGTGCGATCGGGTGTCACAAATCCCCGGATGATCGACCGACCCGCCTCCATCATCTCCGCGGTGATCATGATATCGACGTCGCCGCCCGCTGGCATCAGCGAGAAGATCGGGGTGGCCGGGCCGACCGGTGCCATCTCGACATAGTAAACCGTGGCCCCGGTGCGCTGCGCGACGCCCGCGACCGAAGTGGCCTGACAGGTATAGCCATTGGCCCGCGCCAAAGCCTCGATCCAAGCCGTCAGCACACCACCGCCCTGCCCGCCAACGGCCAGAACCGCAAGCTTGATGATGGTGTTCAGTGCCGGATCGGCGGTCAGAGTGGATTGCAGCGTCATGCCCGGAACTCCAACCGTTTGGCGGTGCGGCGGGCTTGCAGCCAGCCGATGATGCGGGCGCGGAAGGCAGCGAACCGTGCTTCCCAAGCCCCCGGATTGTGCACCACATCGGCGCGGTAAAAGCTGGGGCACAGAATGGCGGCATCGGCCACCTCGCCACAATTGCCGCAGCCGACACAGGATTGGTCAATGCTGGCCACCGGGTCATCGCGCAATGGATCATCCAGCCTTTTCAAGGACAAGGACGGACAACCTGACAAACGGATACAAGCGTGATCGCCGGTGCATGTGTCTTCATCCACGCCAAAGCGCGGAATATCCACCCGACGGCCTGCCTTGATCGCCGCCGCCCGCAACGGCTTTTCCCGCCGCTGCTTGTTCAGCATGCATTCAGATGAGGCCACGATCACATGCGGCCCCGGCGCGTCGGTGGTCAGCGCCTCGCGGATGGTGTCGCGCATCTTCTTGACGTCATAGGTGCGGTCAATCTGGCGCACCCAGTCAATGCCAATACCGTTCA
>JBIHZO010000336.1:0-4126 GCA_044231405.1 Cypionkella sp.
GGAATAGGGCGTGGAAATCGCCTCATCCGGGAACTCGGCGGACAGGCGCGGATACTGGCCTGCTGGCACCTGCGTGCGATCCAATTCGCCCGCCTGATAGCGGGTCAGGGCGGCGTTCACATCATTTATGGTAGAGGCGGTGACGGGCGACATGATCACGGCGGCGGCGTTCCAATAGGTCGGGGACTTCTCCATCACCACCTTTTCGCCCGGCAGGTGTTCTTTCAGCAGATAGGCGCCGTTGCCGATCAGGTTCTCGGGCTTGGTCCAGTCCGCGCCGAATTTTTCAATCGTCGCCTTGTGGTTGGGGAAGGTGGACGAATGGGTCAGCATCTTGGGGAAATAGGGCAGGGGGGCCAGAATTTTGACCTCCAGCGTGGTGTCGTCAATCGCAGTGATGCCCAGATCGGTGGCGGGTTTGGTGCCAGCGATGATCTCGGCGGCATTGGTCACCTGCATCAGTTCCATGTACCACGCATATTCCGAGGCGGTCTTCGGATCGACCAGCCGCTGCCAGCCGGCAACGAAATCGCCCGCCACAACCGGATCGCCGTTCGACCATTTGGCATCGGCGCGCAGTTTGAAGGTGTAGGTGGTCAGGTCTTCGGAAACCGTGTGTTCCAGTGCCACGCCCGGAACCAGATTGCCCGAACCATCCTCGTTATAAAGCCCTTCGAACAAAGACCGGATCACGTCCGAATCCTCGACCGACGAGGCGATCTGCGGATCAAGCGATTTGACTGCGTCCAGCATCCAGTAAGTGTAGGCCTGATTGGCGGCCAGGTCCTCACCCGAAGCCGGATGTTTTTCGGCGAATGCCGCGCCAGCAAAGGCAAAGCCCAGGATTGTGGTCAAGAGAAGGTGTTTTTTCATGGGGGTATCCTCCTTGTGGTTGTGTGCGTGGTCTTTTGCCACGGTCATCCCATGACACTAGGCGGTCACAAAATGGAAACAAGCCCATTCCGACAGGTCGGCGGCACGACGTTCGGTCGTTTTGCACGCTGTCTCGGGCGAAGTGTATTGAGGTGGGTCAAGTGCCGCTGGGGCAACCAAATTCCGGCGCGGTTCAGGCCCCGCGCCGCAGAGGCAGGGCAAACACCGCCTCAAAGCCGTCGGATCGCCCGACTGCGGGCGACAGCAGGTTCAGCCGCCCGGTTGAGCCTTCGGCAATCGCCCGCGCAATCGACAGACCAAGGCCACTGCCTTCGCTGTCCGTCGCCCCGCGGGCGAAGCGGGCGGTCAGGCCGTTCAGAACATCGGGTGATATCGCGGGACCGCCATTCACCACCCGCAACGCCCCTTGCGCCAAAGTCACCTGCACGGCGCTGCCTGCGGGGCTGTGTTTCAGCGCGTTCTCGATCAGGTTGCGCGCAAGGATGGCGAAGGCGTCGGCGTCGATATCCGACAGCACCGGGCCATCCATCCGCAGCGTCAAGCGATCCCGCGCGCTTGCAAAATCATCCACCACCAGCCGCAGGACCATGCGCATGTCCTGCGCCACTTCGGCCCGCATCCGCCCACCCTCGGCCCGCGCCAACTGCATCAGTTTTTCCGACATCCGGTTCAACCGGCGCAAGGACGCCTCGATATCCGCCGCCCTTTGCGCCGCCGCAGTGCCCGTGGTTTCCACCATCAGCCGCTGCGTCTGCGCCAAAGCCGCCGCCACTGGCGTGCGCAATTCATGCGCCGCATTGGCGGTAAAGCTGCGCTCGGCCTCCAGCGTCCGCCGCAGCCGCGCCAACAACTGGTTCACCGCCTGCGCCATCGGCGACAGCTCATCGGGCAACGGCCCGGCCAGCACCGGCGACAGATCGCCACCGCCCCGCGTCGCCAGCGCCGCACTGAAATCGCGCACCGGGCGCAGGGTGCGGCGCACCAACACGATACTTCCGATCAGGCTCAGCGGGATCAGCACCAACAAGGGCAGCGCCAGCGCCATCAAAGTCTCGCGCTCGGTTTCATCGCGATGCGCCAGCGGTTCGGCAATGGCGATGGTGATCTTGCCCTGCATCGCGGCATCGTAGTAAAGTCGGTGGGTCTGGGTCCGGTCAAATCCCGTGGCCCGGTAGGGCGGAAAATGGGCCGCATCCGCCGCATGGGATTGCAGCAAGATCCGACCCTGATCGTCGCGCACCACATAGGTGAACAACTCCTCATGGCTTTGCAAAGCTGCGATGCGCTGGCTGATGCCTTCTTCTTCACGGGCGATGATATCCACCACCGCCAAGGGCAGCACCCGTTGCGCGGTTTCCTGCAGCGCGGAATCCGACACTTCATCCATCTCGCCCAACAGGATTTGCGCGGTGATCAGCGCGGTGACAATCCACACCACCGTCAGCCCCAGCCCGATCGCCGCCGCCAACCGCCCTTGAAGTGACGCCAGCCTCATGCGCCGCCCAGCCGATACCCCAGGCCCCGCGCGGTTTCCAAAGTGTCATGCCCCAGCTTTTTGCGCAGGCGGCTGATATGCACCTCTATCGTGTTGCTTTCGATTTCGGTGTCAAAGGAGTACAGCCGCTCTTCCAACTGCACCTTGGACAGCAATTGCCCAGGACGCTGCACAAAGGCTTCAAACAACACCCATTCCCGCGCTGTCAGCTGCACAGGCTTGCCCGCGCGCCGCACCGACCTTGCGGCCAGATCAATCTCAAGCTCGCCATGGCTGATCAACGGGTTCGGATTGCCCGAATAGCGCCGCGCCACCGCGTTCAGCCGCGCCGACAGTTCCGAAAGGTCAAACGGTTTGACGATGTAATCATCCGCCCCGGCGTTCAACCCTTCGATCCGGTCGCTGATCTGGTCCATCGCCGTCAGAATGATCACCGGCGTCACATTGCCCGATCCGCGCAACCGGCGCAGAAACGGGATGCCGCGCCCATCGGGCAGCATCAGGTCCAGCAGAACCAGATCATAGGCCGCCGTCGCCAGATTGTCGCCCGCCGCGTCCAGCCGCGTCACCCAATCCACCGAATGCCCGTCAGCGGCGATCTGGTCACGCACCGCAGCGCCCAGCACCGTGTCATCTTCGATCAGAAGCACCCGCATCCGGCCCAGCCCTGTGTTATGTCTTACTGTTTTCGCGCGCGAACCTGACGGCTGGCTGAAGTTGGCCATCCTCCAGCTTCAGCCCAGCGTCAGCTTCGCCCTGTATGAACTCTTATCACGATCCGCCGCGGAGGCCACAAAATGAAAACCACCCTTGTTCTGGCCGCTCTGACGAGCGGGTTTTTGTCCACCACCGCGTTTGCCCGGCAAGATGACTGCAACGTGCCGATGATCGACTGGCAAACCCGGGCCGCCGTGCAGGCCATGGCCGAAGCGCTGGGCTGGAAGGTGCGCCGCATCAAAACCGACGACGGCTGTTACGAGGTTTACGGCCGCGACCAAACTGGTCGCTCGATCGAGGCCAAGATCGACCCGGGCACGCTGGCAATTGTCGAGATCGAGTTTGAAGACGATCACGGCGAAGGCGCAGAACAGTCAGAGCACAACGACGATGTTCCCAAGTCAGATGATCAAGAAGGGTCTGACGATTGAACGTGCGAAAGCTGACGCCCCGCTGAAGCAATTTCTCCCGGACCGTCAGCTTGGGATCATCTCACCCGGTTATACCCCTCACATCGCTTGTTCAGACGGAGATATCAGATGAAATCCACGCTTTCCTTGCTGGCCATAACCGCCGTGTTCGGCGCGTTTCTGGCGGCGCCACTTGCCGCCCGCACGGGCGCAACCGATGGCACCGAACGGGTTGCCCCCAGCGCCAACCTGACCGCCGCCGACCTGCTGTTCGCAGACAATGACAGCGATGATGACGAAGACGACGACGATGATGAAGGCGGCGACGACGATGAAGGCGATGAGGATGACAATCGCGCAAACGGCGACGGCTGCGCCGACGATCAGGATCAGGGCGACGACGATCAGCCCTGCAACGCCGACAAGAACAACGCCCCCCAAGGCCAGAAAACCCCACCGAAAAATGGGCTGTTTGGCAATGGCGCCGTGCCCAAAGCACAGGTGAACTGACCCAGATCAGTTCATCTTGGCCCCACTCTGGCTTCGCCCTCAAGGCGAGGGTGGGGCCACCCGAACCGAAGCTTCTTTCCCAGGTCTGTCGGTCAGGCAA
>JBIHZO010000224.1:0-5991 GCA_044231405.1 Cypionkella sp.
CTGGTCCTGTCGGGCGGTGCCGGTGTGCTTTGGCGGGCTTTGCAGGCTCGCACTGGGGTGGAGCGCGATCAGTGCGGCAATCTGGCGCTGGTTTTCGCGATGTCGTGGGGCGGCAGTATTCTGATGCCACCGGCGTGGTGCCGCTGGGGCTGTAGGGCCAAAGCGGATTTTCTTCAATCTGATTCAGATTGAAGCAAATCCAAGACAGGCACTGCCGATACATGCTGCGGTTGCGTTCCATCGGCTCAACCCGGTTGAACGCAACACGCTCTAGCGCATGAACGGTGCGGCCTTCATGGTATCCGGCACCGCAACCCCCATCCGGGACAGGATCGAGGGGGCCAAAGCCAGTTGGTCCAGCACGGCATCGGCGGCAGGCATCTGGGCATCGCCGAAGTAATAGAAAGCGAAATCGCGCTGCAACTCGCCGGTGCCACCGTGGTGGCCACGCTCGTCCTGCCCGTGATCTGCGGTCACGATCACCTCATATCCCGCATCGCGCCAGCGTTGAACAAAGGGGGCCAGCATCGCGTCAAGAGTGTAGCAGGCGTTGTCCATTTCCTCGCAGTCATGATAAAAGCGGTGGCCCATGCTGTCCAGCGTGCAAGTGTGTAACATACCGTAATCTATGGATTTGTATTCGCACAGCCGGGTCAGGGTGGCGAACAGATCGACATCCGAAGGCGTCATCTGATTGATGTTGCCGTAGCCGGTCATGGTGTGGAAACGGCCATGGGAAATCGGGCCATCCTCATCATATTCGATGTCGCGCACCAGATCGAAAGGCGCGCGGTTGAACAGTTCCGACCAGAAGGAATGCGCCACAGCGCCGGTTTTGCGCCCCGCGCGTGACAGTTCGGAAAACACATCCGGCTGGGTCAGCCGATAGACCGCCTCATTCCCCCAGACCCTGTGCACCTGCGGCGGCACACCGGTGTGGATGGAGGCGTAGCAACTGGCGCTGGTGGACGGCAGCGTCGCCCGCATACGCCAGACGCGGGCGTCACCTGTGGCAACCCAGCCTTCCAGGTTGCCGAACAGGCGGCGCCAATTGCGGTAAGGGACGCCGTCGATGAGGATCAGAAGCAGTTTGCGCATTGTGAACTCCGGTCCCGCAGCGGTGGCCGCAAAGCCTCCGGCGGGGATATTTAGGCCAAGATGAAAGCTCAGTTGCCCGCGCTTTCCATCTTGCGGGTGTGCAGCACCTGTTCCAGCCAGCCCAGTTTCATTTCTGGAACCGAAGACAGCAGCAAGTCGGTGTAATCGTCAAACGGCGGCGTCAGCACGTCGGTTTTGCCGCCATAGCGCACCACGGCACCGCGATACATTACCGCGATCTTGTCGGCGATGGCGCGCACCGTGGCCAGATCATGGGTGATGAACAGATAGGCCACGCCTTCGCGCGCCTGCAGGTTCAACAACAGTTTCAGGATGCCATCTGCAACGAGAGGGTCGAGGGCCGATGTCACCTCATCGCAGATGATCAGCTTCGGCTTGGCGGCCAGCGCACGGGCGATGCAGACGCGCTGCTTTTGCCCGCCCGACAGTTCGGCGGGATAGCGGTCCGCAAAGCCCGCACCCATTTCGATCTCATCCAGCAACTCCTGCACGCGACTGCGCTTGGCCTCGCCCTTCAGACCAAAGTAGAACTCCAACGGCCGCCCGATGATGGTGCCAACGGTCTGGCGCGGATTCATCGCGGTGTCAGCCATCTGGTAAATCATTTGCACCTCGCGCAAGTCATCGCGCGAACGGCCTGAAAGCGCCGGCGACAGCGTGCGTCCGGCGAAGGTGATGCGGCCTTGGGAGGCGGGCAGCAGGCCGGTGATCACGCGGGCAAGGGTGGATTTTCCCGACCCGCTTTCGCCCACAATCGCAAGTGTCTGACCGGCGGGCAGATCGACGCTGACGTTTTTCAGCACGTCAAAATTGGTGCCCTTGTACCGCGCGGTGATGTTCGAGACCGACAGCACCGGGGCGGCAGCGGGCTTCTCAACGTGGTCAATGGACCGCACCGAGACCAGCGCCTGCGTGTAGGCTTGCCGGGGCGCGTTGATGATCTGATCGGTGCTGCCATATTCGACCTTCTTGCCGCTGCGCAGCACAAGGATGTGGTCAGCCACCTGCGCCACCACGGCCAGATCGTGGGTGATGTACAGCGCCGCCACCCCGGTGTCGCGGATCGCGGCCTTGATCGCCACCAGCACGTCAATCTGCGTGGTGACATCCAGCGCCGTGGTGGGTTCGTCAAAGATCACAAGGTCAGGCTTGGGGCACAGTGCCATCGCCGTCATCGCGCGCTGCAACTGGCCGCCCGAGACTTGATGCGGATAGCGACTGCCAAAACTTTCCGGATTGGGCAGGCCCAGCTTGCGGAACAGGTCGACCGCCCGCGCCTCCGCTTCGGCGCGTGACATCAACCCATGGTGCAGCGTGGTTTCGATCACCTGCTCCATCAACCGTTTCGCCGGATTGAAGGCGGCGGCGGCAGACTGGGCCACATAGGTGACTTCGCGGCCCCGCAGGGCGCGCAGGGTGGATGCGCTGGCCGTGCGAATGTCGCGCCCGTTCAGCAAGACCTGACCGCCCGTCAGCCGCACCCCACCGCGGCCAAAGGCCATCGCCGAAAGCCCGATGGTGGATTTGCCCGCCCCGGATTCGCCGATCAGGCCCAGAACCTGACCCTTGGCGACAGAGACCGACACGTCATCGACCAGCACCACATCACGCGGCGGCTCTCCGGGCGGATAAGACGTGGCTTCTATCCGCAAGCCTTTGATTTCCAACAGATCAGCCACCGCGACCGCCTTTCAGGCTGGTGGTGCGCGACAGCACCCAATCTGCCACCAAGTTCACCGAAATCGCAAGTGCCGCAATTGCCATCGCAGGGGCAAGTGCCGCTGGGATGCCATAGACCAGCCCCGCCGAGTTTTCCTTCACCAACCCGCCCCAATCCGCCAGCGGCGGCTGCACGCCAAGGCCAAGGAAGGACAGGGTGGAAATGAACAGCACCGCGAAGATGAACCGCAGCCCCAGTTCGGCCACCAGGGGCGACAGGGCGTTGGGCAGGATTTCCGAAAAGATGATCCAGCCCTGTTTTTCCCCGCGCAGCCGCGCCGCTTCGACATAATCCATCACTGTGATATCGACCGCCACCGCCCGCGAAAGCCGGAACACCCGCGTCGCATCCAGAAGGCCCATCACCATGATCAGGTTGAACATCGTCACATCCACCGCTGTCAGGATCACCAGCGACAGGATCAGCGTCGGGATTGCCATCACCAGATCAATGAAACGCGACAGGGCCTGATCGACCCAACCGCCCGCCGTGGCGGCCAGAAAGCCAAGGATCGCCCCTGTGACAAAGCTGATGATCGTCGAACAGGTGGCCACAAAGATCGTCACCTGCGCGCCGTAGATCATGCGGGTCAGCAGGTCGCGGCCAATGGAATCGGTGCCCAGCCAATGGCTGGCCGAGATCGGATCCCAGACCCCGCCGACAAGCTCATCCATCTTGTAGGGCGCAATCCACTGCGCAAAGATGGCGACAAAGAAGAAGCCTGCGGTCAAAACCAGACCGATCAGGGCGGAAATCGGAATGCGGGTCATTTCGGGTGCCTCAGTCTGGGGTTCGCCAAAATCGACACCACATCGGCCAGTATGTTCAGCCCGATATAGACGGCGGCAAAGATCATGCCGCAGGCCTGCACCACGGGAAGATCCCGTTTGGTGACATGATCGACCAGGAATTGCCCCATGCCCGGATAGACAAAGACCACCTCAACCACCACCACGCCCACCACCAGATAGGCCAGATTCAGCATCACCACATTGACCACCGGCGCGATGGCGTTCGGGAAGGCGTGCCGCCAGATCACGGTCAGCGGCGACAGGCCCTTCAACTCGGCGGTTTCGATATAAGCCGATTGCATCACGTTCAAAATGGCAGCCCGCGTCATCCGCATCATATGCGCCAACACCACCAGCACCAGAACGATGACCGGCAGGATGATCGCGCCCAGCCGCTCAAACACGCCCATGCCGGGGAAGACCATCGACATTGCCGGGAACAACTGCCATTTCACCGCCAGAAAATACAAAACGATGTAGCCTGCCACGAACTCGGGCAGCGAAATCGTGGCCAGCGTCACCCCGGAAATCAGCTTGTCCGGCCAGCGCCCATTGTAGCGCGCGGCAAGCAGGCCCAACAGAATCGCCAAGGGCACCGAGATGATGGCGGCCCAGAAGGCCAGAAAGATCGTATTGCCAAACCGTTGGCCGACCGACGTGGCGATATCCATGCCATTGGTCATGGCCACGCCCATGTCGCCCGTCACAAAGCCGAACAACCAGCCAAAATAACGCCCCAGCAAGGGTTCATTCAGCCCCATCTTTTCGCGCAGGTTGGCCAAAGCCTCTGGCGTCGCAGATTGGCCAAGCATGGCTTGTGCGGTATCGCCCGGCAAAGCCTCGACCCCGAAAAAGATCAGGGCCGACACTGCCAGCAGCAAAAGCAGGCCCAGCGCAATGCGCTGGACCACCAGTTTTACAACAGGATGCATCCCGCGATCAGGCGTTCAGCCAGCACTTGGCAAGTGCGCGGCCGTTCATCAACTCGCCATTCGGATCGGGCTGCCAACCGCCAACCTCTTCGCGCTTGGCCTCGACGAAATCGTTGAACATCGGGCAGATCAGACCGCCGTTGTCACGCAGATTGTTGGCCAGTTCCGAATACATCGCCTTGCGCTTGGCCGGGTCCAGTTCCGCGCGGGCGGCAACCAAAGTGGCGTCGAAGGCCGGGTCCTTGAACTTGGTGTCGTTCCAGTCGGCCGTGGACAGATATGCGGTGGAATACATCTGATCCTGCACCGGACGCCCGCCCCAATAAGAGGCGCAGAACGGGGCGACGTTCCAGACGTTTGACCAATAGCCATCGTCGGGCTCGCGCTTCAGTTCCAGCGGAATGCCCGCTGCCTTGGCCGATTGCTCAAACAGCTGCGCAGCCTCGATGGCCCCCGGGAAGGCCCCGGCCGCCACCTGCAACACGATGGGCGAGCCATCGTGGCCGGACTTCTTGTAAGCCTCAGCCGCAGCCGCCGTGTCGTATTCCCGCTGCGGGATGGTGTCGTCAAACATCGGGTAGGCCGAGTTGATCGGGAAGTCGTTGCCGATGGTGCCATAGCCGCCCAGGATCTTGTCGACCATCTCCTGGCGGTTGATCGACAGCTTCAAGGCAGTGCGCAAGTCGTTGTTGTCAAACGGTGCCTTGTCGCAATGCATGATGAACACATAATGGCCACGGCCCGCCACATGCTCGATCGAGATCCCCGGCGCGCCCTTCAGCAGTTCGATGATCTTGGGGTCAACCCGGTTGATCATATGAACCTGACCGGCCTGCAAAGCCGAGGTGCGCGCGGTGCTGTCGTTGATCACGATGATCTCGACCTCATCGGCGTGGCCCATGGTGGTGTCGAAATAGTTGGCATGCTTGGCAAAGGTGTGACGCACGCCCGGTTCGTTGGCGACAACCTTGTAGGGGCCGGCCCCAATGCCCGCCGCCTCTGCCCCAACGCCGCCGCCCGGCTGGATGACAAGGTGGTAGTCGGCCATCAGGAACGGCAGGTCGGCATTGCCAGCCGCCAGTTTCAGCGTGACCATATCGCCTTGCGCGGTCATCTCGGTGATGCCCTGCACGATGCCCAAAGCGCCCGATTGCGACTTCTCATCGGTGTGGCGCTTCAGCGTGGCGATGACGTCATCGGCGGTGACGGTCTTGCCGTCGTGATATTCCACGCCCTGACGGATCTTGAATTTCCATTCGACCGCATCGGCGCTGGACGAGATTTCCTCGGCGATCCGGTAGTCGATCTCGCCCTTGGCGTTCACATCGACCAGCATTTCGCCCCAAAGCATGTTCACCGCAAACGGCACTTCCGAAGCCGCCAGCGCCGGATCAAGCGAGTTGGTGGACTCGCCGCCCTGCATGCCTGC
>JBIHZO010000225.1:0-5955 GCA_044231405.1 Cypionkella sp.
ATGCGACCCCAGATCCTGCGGCGCGATCAAGGCGAGCACCACATTCGAGGATCGGGCCGGGTCCAATCCGATCCGGACGCGCAGGCTTTCCGCAGCGCCCGGTCCGGGCAACTGCACAAAGGCGCTGGCCGACTGAAGCCCAGTGGTGCGGGTGTTGCGTCCCTCCGGCACAGCCACCACCAGCGCCCCGGCCTCGTAGCGCGCCCAGGCGTCGAAATCACCGTCCTGAACCGCGTAGGGCAGCCATTCCGGCTGAGCCGTTCCCATGAAATCAAAAGACGGCGCGACCGGGTCTTCGGGAATCAGCGCCGGACCCGCAATGCTCAGGTCATGCAGCGCAACGCCAAACCCTGCGGCCCCATCGGGGGCCAAGGCAATCAAAACGCCATGGTCAAGGTCAATCAGACCCACGGCTTCGCGCCCGGCCGCCAGAAAGGCGCGCATATAAGTCATGTTTAGGGGGGCCGTCTGCCCGGTGGTCGGGTCCTGGGCCAAGCGCATCGCCAAAAGGGGAACCGTTTGCCCCGGACAAAACGCGGCGGCCTCGACCGCAAGGCCCAAGGTCGAAAGCGCGGCCGCAGCCGGCTGGCTGGCGGCTTCGACTTCGGCGCAATCCCCGCCGAAATGCAGCGAGGCCGCGTCAAGGGCTTGTGCAAATTCAAGCCGTGG
The DNA here is from genome assembly GCA_044231405.1 of Cypionkella sp. Classification (GTDB taxonomy): domain Bacteria; phylum Pseudomonadota; class Alphaproteobacteria; order Rhodobacterales; family Rhodobacteraceae; genus Cypionkella. Next base: position 670 of record JBIHZO010000225.1, read on the forward strand.
CAGATCCGTGGTCTTTGCCCCCAGACCTGTGCCCGCAGCCCCGATCGCCACGCCGACAAATCTCAGATCCCGCAACAGCGGCGCAAGGGTGGTCTCAAGCGCAGCCAGATTCTGGGTTTCGCTTTCCAACAGGAAGATCAGCCGCTCCCCATCGGAGTTCACCCATTCGAACACCGAACTGATGGTCGCCCGCGTCCCCGCCATTTCGCGGCGCAGCAGGGCTGGACCCATCGGAAAGTTTCTGGTTTCACTGGGCGGCGCCCCGTCATAGCCCGTCAGCGGCTCGTCGGGGAACCACCAGTAGATCATCAGGGATTCGTCCTGCGGCCCAGTCAAATCGACCTCGGACCCGGGGCGCTGGTCTGTGATGCTCCAGCCCTCTGGCAGGGAAAGGATGGCCTCGCCCAGCGTGTAGGGCTCTGACCCGGCGGCGAAACTTGGCAGGGGCAGCATCAGCGTGACCGCGATACCAATCGCTGCCAACCTGCGCCACACTGTCTTCAACAACTGTTTCATGCCGCATTTCCCGCTGTTCAGGAGGTGGCTACCCGGAAGGGCCTGCCTCTGGCTCGTCTGGACGAGGCAATCGGCACCACCACCGCCAAGCATGGTCTGGCCAGTTGGGTCTTGCGATGACATGGATCATGACACGGACGCAGGCGATGCGAAAAGCGTGGTGTGCAGCGTTGAAAGGCAGACCAATGGAGGCTTGGTCCATGGCGGGGAACAATTCTCAGCGCTGCCTTGGTGGCCGTACCCAACCTTCGGATTGCCCAGATCCGGTTTGTCCTCAGTTTGGTTGCCAGTGCCATGACTGCCGGGTTCCACACGACTCCACACATGCTTTGGCGTCGCCTTCCGAGGGGCCTTCAGGCGGTTGATCTGGCTTTCGTTCAACGGCCGCCGATTGCTCGGCCCCATTGAAAACATCCCGCCCGCAAAAGCACAGGAAGCACCCCAAGCCAACCTGAACACACTTGACCTGGTTGCCTGCTCATTGAACAAACCGCACTCAGGTCAACCCGCGGCGGTTCACAACGTCACCTCCAAGTTTGCCGAGTCCCCCCTGAAAAGAGGGGGATTCTTGCACTTCTGTCCGTCAATCAAGCGGTGCCGACCGCGCCTGAGCGGGTGTCATGCCGGTCCAGTCATGGAAGGCTCGGTAGAACGAGTTCGGGTCTTGGTAAGCCAACAAATAGCTTGTCTCCTCAGCGCTGAGCCGCCTTTCCCGCAGATAGATCAGGGCGAGGGAAGCGCGGGTTTCATCGAGGATTGTCTGAAATGACGTCCCTTCCTGGCTGAGTTTGCGTTGAAGGCCCCGCTTGCTTAACCGCAAGCCATCGCAGACATCGCCAATCGAGACCCTCCCTGACGGCAGCGCTGACTGTATTTGGGTGCGCACGCGTTTGGCCCATTGGGCCTCGGCATGTGGCTCTTTCAGTCGCAAGAGCAGTTCTGCCTCGATCAGCCGGTACACCTCAGTGTCGGCGGAAATGATGGGCCGACAAGCGTCTGCGGTGCCCAGCTCAAGGCTTGGGTGGACACCGCGCAAGATCTTGCATCCTGCAAAGGAACGAAAGGCGTCGGTGATGTACCGCGAACCCGGCAGGGTGACTGATCGCGGTGTGATCTGGCTGCCAGAAAAGTGGCGGATCAACTCGATGAAATACGATATCTCCAACACGCCGGTTACGGGCGCGACAAGGGTTCCCGGGCTGCCGGTTTCCAGGGCAATCACAATCGCTTCGCCGGTTTGGGTGAAAGCAAGCCGGATCGGTCCGATCAACGGCTTGAACTTCTGGAGGCGCAGCAACCCGGTGTTGACATCCGGGCTTGCCGAAAAGGCAATCAGGGCGGGATGCAGGGGGCCTTTTGCGACAGCCCTTCCCAAAGTCAGTGCAACATCCGGGTCGTCCGATTCCTCTGCAATGGCTTCGATGACATCGAACCAGGTTTTGGCATCGACTCCGCGCCCCTCGTTTTCCAGAAAGTCATGTGGCAACCCACATCGCGCCAGCACACGCGCAACTGACAGACCCATGATTGAACAGGCGAATTTGGTGGATGAACCGATTTTGTAGGTCTGTTTCTGCGACATGCGCTGCCCCAAGCTTCGCTGCGAGCCTAGCACCACACTTCAGCGTGCACATCCCTGATCACTTTGCGTGGCGCGTAATGTTATAAGTATGGCGTGATCAGTGGGTGGCGTCAGGCCTCGCTGTCTGCAAAAGTCGGGGCAACAGCAGACCCGCCCAGAGGACCATCATGCAGACAAGTTTCACACTGAACGGCGCGCCCCGCGTGGTCGACGTACCCAAGGACATGCCGCTCTTGTGGATCCTGCGCGACGAGTTGCGGTTGACCGGAACCAAATATGGCTGCGGCATTGCGCAGTGCGGGGCCTGTACCGTGCATCTGGATGGTGTGGCGGTGCGCGCCTGCCAAGTGCAAGCCTCTGAGTTGGAGGGTGCCAATATCGTCACGATCGAAGGGCTTGGCACGCCTGCCGCCCTGCATCCGGTGCAGGCTGCCTGGATCGAAACCCAAGTGGCGCAATGCGGATACTGTCAGTCTGGCCAGATCATGCAGGCCGCTTCGATGCTCTCTGGAAACCCAAGCCCGACCGACGATGAAATTGACGCTGCCATGTCCGGCAATCTGTGCCGGTGCGGATCGTACCCGCGTGTCAGGGCCGCCATCCGGCTGGCCATCACGAGGATGGAGGGCTGATCTGTGGGAAAACTTCGCACCGTTACCCGCCGCGCCTTTCTGATCGGGTCAGCCACCATTGCGGGCGGCGTGGCCTTCGGTACCTATGCCATAAAGAAGGCGATCCCGAACCCGCTGCTGGACAATCTGGCGGCAGGCGAGGCCGCGTTGACCCCCTATGTCAAGATCAGCGCCGAGGGGATCACCCTGATCACCCCACGAGCAGACAAGGGGCAGGGCGCCTATTCGATGCAGGCCCACCTGATTGCCGAAGAGCTGGATATCGATCCGGCAACCGCAACAATCACCCCCGGCATGCCTGGACCCGCCTATTACAACGGTGCCGTTCTGGAAGAGGCGGTGCCCTTCCCGGCCTATGATCAAGGGGCCGTGGCCGAGGCGATGCGCCGTTTCATGGCCGTGCCGGCCAAGCTGTTCCAGGTTCAAATGACCGGAGGGTCGTCAACCGTGCCGGACGCATTTGTCAAACTGAGGCTGGCCGGTGCCGTGGCGCGGGAAACGCTGAAAGAGGCCGCCGCGCGTCAGACCGGCGTCCAGCGTGCCGACCTCAGAACCGAAGATGGCCATGTGATCCTGCCCGATGGCAGCCGCATCGCCTATACCGCATTGGCCGCAGCTGCCGCGCAGATTGACCCGGTTCAAGATGTCGAACTGCGCCACTCTGCGGCGTGGAAGCGCCTTGGAAAGCCGATGCAGCGGCTTGACATGTTGGCCAAATGCACCGGTACGGAAGTGTACGGGATCGACCTGCACGTCGAAGGCATGGTTCATGCCGCCGTGCGGGCCAATCCGGGCATCGGCGGCGTGGTGCAGTCCTTTGACGCCACCGCCGCCGAGGCGATGCCCGGTGTGCGGAAAGTCATGCCGATTGCGCATGGTGTCGCGGCCGTAGCCAGCAACACCTGGGCCGCATGGAAGGCCGTCGAGGCGATCGAGATTGTCTGGGGGCCGGGCCCTTACCCGGAAAACTCGGCCATGATCTTCGATGCGTTGGAGGCGGCGGTCGACAATTCCGACGCCTTTGACCACCGTCAGCGCGACGATGGCGATGTCGATGCGGCCTTGGCTCAAGGAGCTGTCATTGAGGCAGCCTACCGCATCCCCTATCTTGCCCATGCCCCGATGGAGCCGATGAACGCCATCGTCCATGTCGCCGACACCCGTTGCGAGATATGGACTGGCACGCAAATTCCGCTGTTCGTGCGCAACAAGGCGGCCGAGATCACCGGGCTGGAGGCCGATCAGGTGCATGTGTACGTGCAGCCCATGGGCGGCAGCTTTGGCCACAAGCTTGAGATGACCCATGTCGAGCAGGCGGTTGAAATCGCTGTGGCAATGAAAGGCACGCCGGTCAAACTGACTTGGAGCCGTGAAGAAGACATGACCCATGATTACCCTCGTCCGGCTGCCGTGGCGCGTGCGCGGGGCCGGGTGGTTGATGGCAAGGTCGATTGCTTTGATCTTTCAGTCGGGCAGTCTGCGATGGCGCCAGAATGGTTTGGCCGCATCTCTGGCATAACCGTTCCGGGGCCGGATGCCACGATCACCACCGGGTCCTGGGATCAGCCCTTTGCCATTCCGAACTACCGCGTCACTGGCTACCGCGCGCCTGCCATGGTGCCGGTCTCGTCCTGGCGATCGGTGGGCGCGTCGGGCAACGGGTTCTTGCACGACAGTTTCCTGGATGAACTGATCCATGCGGCGGGGGCCGACCCGTTGGCCGAACGCATCCGTCTTTGCCTTGATGACACCTCGCGTAAGGTGCTTGAGGAGGTTGGAACAGTGTCGGGTTGGGACGGCCCGGCCTTGGGCGAAAACCGGGGCAGGGGCGTCGGCTTCTGCCTGTCCTTCGGCGTGCCCTGCGCGCAGGTGATCGAGGTGACCAACACCGAAAGCGGCATCCGGATCGACAAGGTTTATGTGGTTGTCGATGTGGGCGCAGTGCTGGACCCGGTCAATCTGGAGGCGCAGGTGTTTGGCGGGGTGGTGTTTGGCCTTGGTCACGCGATGAACTGCGAGTTGACCTATGATGGACACGCGCCGCAACAAACCAATTTTCATGCCTACGAGGGGATGCGGCTGTATCAAACCCCGGAAATCATCGTCAAGGCGTTGACGAATGGCGCAAAGGTCCGAGGCATTGGGGAACCCGGCGTCCCCCCCGCCGCACCCGCCCTTGCCAACGCGATTTTTGCCGCCACCGGGCAGCGCATTCGCGAATTGCCGCTGAACAAGCATATTTCCTTTGTTTGAGGAAATGCAGATGTCCAGATTTCTTCCAGCGGTGCTGATTGAGAGCGTACCTGCCACGGTTGCCATGGCCGAGCAGCAGCCCTTTGCCACGATTGCGCCGCCGCCGGTTGGCTCGGTCTCGACGGATCAGGGGCTTGCTGCCTTTGACCGCATCTACCAAGTCGTGACCCATCCACGCTGCGCCAATTGCCATGTCGGATCGGACAACATTCCGAAGTGGTTTGGCGGTGCGGACGGCCCCGCGCGGCCGCATGGCATGAACGTGCCGGCCGGTGAAAGTCGTATAGGGGCTGAAACCATGGT
>JBIHZO010000226.1:0-5946 GCA_044231405.1 Cypionkella sp.
CCGCGCGTTTGCAGTGCGTCATCGACGTATCGCGGGATTTCAAGGTCAAATTCGCGGATGTCCCGCCGCAACGGGACGATCTCGGTTCCCTCCGCGCCCACCAGATAGCCGCGCCCGTCGAAGCGATGCACCAGACCTTCGGTCAGCAACAGGCGCAGTGCAGACTGCACGGGCACACGACTGGTTTGCATCAGCAAAGAAATCGGCCCTTCCAGCAGGACCAGACCCGCAGGGAGGCGCCCGCTGACAATGTTGCTGCGCAACACTTGGGTGATCAGTTCGTAGCGGGGTTCGCGAGCAAGGGGATTGTTGTTGCGCGCCGTCATTTCTGCCCCTCATTGACCCTGCGGATGAAGCGGTCCCAAGCCCGTGCAGCGTAGTTGTATTCCTCCATCACGGTGTTCCACACGGCAATGCGGTTGGCGCGTTCCTGATAGGTGCCACCCGCCCGCCGCGCCCCGGCCTTGACCGCGATGGCACCGGAAGGCCCCGCAAGATCTCGGGCTGCGGGGGCACCTTCGTACCAATAGGCCCATTCTTCGGGGGCCAGAAATGCTTTCGTCCGTTCTGGTGCCGACATGTAATAGCCCTGCCGCGCCAAGACTGCACCGGCATAGCCATCAAGCCACCAGTTGAGGTATTCATACCCCATGTCCAGCTTTGCTCCGTCCAGATGACGCGACAGGCTCGCCCCGCCGTGCCAGGCGCGATAGCCTTCGATGGGCGCAGACTCGACGAAGATGCCCGCCATCGCCCCCATGTTGCCATAGACAGGCGACCACATGCTTTGCACTGACACGCGATCTTCATGCAACAGGGCTGCCGCCTCGTCCGCGTTGCGCCAACTGCTGCAGAAGTAGCCCTGACGCCGACGATCCTCCAACAGGGCCATCAGGGCATCGACTTCGGCAATAGTCATGTTGCCAATGTCAGTGAACTTCAACTCTCCAGCGGCTTCGGCGGCAAGGGCTGCATCAAAGATACCGATGGCAGGTTCGTCCACCAAGGCGATGCGCCCCTTGGCGCGGCGGTCCAGCAGCCAGGCCCAGCTTGGGCGATTCAGATCACCGTTGCCGAAAACCCGGGTGTCAAAGCCGAAACTGTCCATGTTGTGAACCGTCGGCAGCATCGAGATGTACCGCCCGTGCTTTGGGCCCAGAAACCCGCCAGGTTGAACGTACAGCTTGCGCACCGGGGCATCACCGTGGCCACGCCAGGCATATTTGCTGATGCCACCTTCTTTCGACAGGTCGGTGATCTTGTTCCAATCCGCGATGCGGTGGGTGTCGATGGGCTGCAACGCGCCCCAGAACCACACGATATCAAGATTGTGAAAACATTGCTCGTAGATATCATAGCCTTCCGGCTCCATCGCAGCAAGGCGCTGGCAGGCGACAAATTCCAGAAGCTCGAATTCCACATCAAAGCCAAGGTCAGCCTGCGCCCGTTCCCGCACCTCCTTCAACAGAGTGATCGAGGTGCCGCGCACCCGCAACCGACGTCGTTCCGTATGTGGCGGGGCGGCGAGCGGGTGGGCCGTGTCTTGTCTGTCGTGCAGTGCCAAAGGGTTCCTTTCTGCCCTGCCGGGTCGAGTTGAGCGAGGCGGGGGAAGCCCCCCCACCTCAGTCCTGTCACGCCAGCGACGCGGCGATCGCCGCCATGGTCTTGCGACGATCCGCTCGGGCTTGCAGCGCCTGCTCCATCGTGACCTTGACGAACCGCGTCAGCGTGTGTGGCTGCAACTGGCCGATCAGGTCCATATCCGCCGAGACCACGGTGCCGATCATCATGTAGCCACCGCCCGAGACTGCATCCCGGTGCAACACGATCGGTTCTGTCCCCGATGGAACCTGAACCGAACCGTAAGGATAGCAGGCATCCACGATATTCGACGGATCAGACCCAGCCCCAAACGGAGGTGTGCGCGGCACAAAGTCCAAGGGGCGGCCCGCCTTGAAGCGATAGCCGATGCGGTCCGCCTCTGGGGCAACCTTCCATGTATCCTCGAAGAAATTCTTGCCTGCTTGTTCGGTGATCCGTTGCCAGTAAAGTCCCGGCAGCATCCGCAATTCCGCAGGCGACCCCGGCGCTCTGCGCAAAGATGCGGGCACCGAACGGCCCTCGGCCGCCAAGGCACCCTGCCCCACAGGCAGCACATCTCCTGCCGCCAGTTTGCGCCCCTCGAACCCGCCCAAGGCTCCCAATGTATAGGTTGACCGCGACCCAAGCACGACCGGCACATCAATGCCGCCCGACACAGCAATATAACCGCGCGCACCCTTCTTGAGGAAACCGAAGGAAAGGATCTGGCCCTTCTTTACGGTAAAAGCAGTCCAACCCGCTTGCTCCACCCCGTCCACCTTGGGCGGCAGATCGGCCCCGGTCACAGCGATGGTGGCGTCTTCGGTGAACTCCAGTTCCGGGCCCATGAACACCGCTTCCAGCACCGCCGCACCCTCTGCATTGCCAACCAGCAAGTTTGCGGCGACGAGCGACAGCATGTCCATCCCGCCCGAGGTTGGGATGCCGAGGTGGTAATAACCCGGACGGCCAAGGTCTTGCACCGTCGTCGACAGGCCCGGTTTGAGGACTTTAATAGCCATTGAGAGCCTCCATCACGCGGGCGTTGGTGCCGTCGATGTCTTTCTGGAATTCCTCAAGCGAGAAGGTCACCGGGGCGATGCGGGGCTGCCAGCGGCCGGCGTCCACTTCGGCCACGGTGTGATCATATTCCTCGCGGCCGATGGGCTTCCACTTCACGATATCGCCGGGTTTGAACAGGCACATGAAGTCGCGCAGATAGCTGATCTTCTGGTTGGGATCATAGATCGGCATCGGCGTGATGCCGAACATCTGATAGCCGCCAGCACCGCGCACGGAATAGATGCAGGCAAAACAGCCGCCATGGCCCACCGTCAGTCGGGGCGTGTCGGTACGCGGGCGCAGGTATTTGGGCGATTGGATTTGGCGATCACGGTCGACCATCTGATAAAGGAACGGCAGTCCCGCCACGAAGCCCACCATCGAGACGAACCACGGCGCGCCGGAGTGAGCCTTGATGAAGCCGTCGATGCCATCCAGATGATTGATCCGCGCCGTGTACTCGATATCGGTCGAGGTGGGGTCCTGATGCCGTTCACGGAAGCGTTGGCCCGTCTCATGCGTCCAAGGGTCGTTGTAATAAACCGGCACTTCGATGATCCGGGTGTTCAGCGTCGAGGGTGCCGATTGCGCCACCGCCTCCAGTGCTTGCAACTGGCGCATCATCTCATAGGGGGCGATTATGTCGGGGTTGAAACGCACCTGAAACGAGGCGTTTGCCGGGCAAATTTCGGTAACACCTTTGATCTTGGCGTCGCGCAGGGCATTGGTGATGGACATGCCCTTGAAGAAGGCGTCCAGCGACATCTCTTCGCTGCATTCGACGAAGATATGCTCGTCACCGCCGAAAGAATATCTGGTGGTCATGGGGCTTTGATCTCCTCACCCAGCTTGTCTGCGTTTTGCTCCAGCCACGGTTCCAGCCAGCGCGTGTGGAATTGTCCGGCTTGGACCCCCGGATCGCGCGCCAGCGCCTGATGCAGCGGTTTGGTGGTGGGCAGGCCGCCCACCTCAAGTTCTTTCAAGGCGCGCGTCATGCGAGCGATGGCCATGACGCGGGTTTCGTCCCAGACGATCAGCTTGCCCAGCAGCGAGTCATAGAAGGGGGGCACCGCGTAGCCCTGATACAGCATCGTATCAAAGCGCACCCCCGGCCCGCCCGGCACCTTGAGGCTGGTGATCGTTCCCGGACCGGGTTTGAATCCCTGCGAGGGGTCTTCCGCGCATATCCGCACCTCGATCGCGTGGCCATTCAGGCGGACTTGATCTTGGGAATATCGCAACGGCTCGCCGCCCGCGATCCGCAGCATCTCGCGCACAAGGTCGATGCCGGTGATCATTTCGGTGACCGGGTGTTCGACTTGAATTCGCGTGTTCATTTCGATGAAGTAGAAATGGCCCGAGGCGTCGTCATAAAGATACTCCAAGGTCCCTGCACCGCGATAGTTGACGGCAAGGGCCAAGGCCACCGCCGAAGCGCACAGCTTTTCGCGCATCGCCTGCGGCAAAGCGGCAGAGGGTGCCTCCTCCCACACCTTCTGACGGCGGCGTTGCAAGGAACATTCGCGTTCGAAGCAGTGGATGACGTTGGTGCCATCGCCAAGGATCTGCACCTCGATGTGGCGAGCGCGTTCGATGACCTTTTCCATGTAAAGGCCGCCGTCACCAAAGGCTGCCTTCGCCTCGGCACTGGCCTGCGGCATCAGGCGGTCGAATTCTTCCATGTCATGGGCGATGCGGATGCCACGGCCACCACCACCCGCAGCGGCCTTGATCATCACCGGAAAGCCGATGGCCAAGGCGATGTTGCGAGCGTGGACCGGATCATCAATCCGCCCGTCCGAGCCCGGAACCACCGGCACACCGGCGGATTCCGCAGCCACCCGAGCCGCTACTTTGTCCCCCATCACCCGGATGGAATTGCCCTTGGGGCCGACCCAGATCAGGCCAGCCGCCTCGACCGCATCGGCAAACTCGGCATTTTCGGCCAGAAACCCATAGCCCGGATGAACCGCGTCCGCCCCGGTTTCGACCGCAGCCTTCAGGATATTGGCGATGTTGAGGTAGCTTTTCGAGGCCATCGGCGGCCCGATATTCACCGCCTCATCCGCGATCCGTACGGCCAGACTGTCGGCATCCGCCGCCGAATGGACCTGCACCGTCGCGATGCCCAGTTCCTGCGCCGCACGGATGATCCGCACGGCAATCTCGCCCCGGTTCGCGATCAGAAGCTTCTTGATCGCCATGCTCAGGCCAGTTCGATCAGCGGTTGGCCTGCCATCACCGGCTCTTCATCTTCGGCAATGAACGCCGACAGAGTGCCCGCCTGATCGGCGGTCACCTCGTTGAACGACTTCATCACTTCGATCAACCCGATCACATCACCCACGGCGATCACGTCGCCCACCACCTTGAACGCGGGCTGATCGGGCGAGGGCTTGGAGTAAAACGTGCCAGGCAAGGGCGAGAGGATTTGTTTGCTCATGGTGCGGTCCTTTTCAGCGCGTTGTGTTAGGGGAAGAGATGGCATCACGAACCGCCCGGGCAAGCGAGACGGCATTGGGCGTGTCGGAATGCACGCAGATCGTATCGGCGCGGACCGTCACGTCAACACCGCCGACACTGGTGACCTTGCCCTCTTTCATCGCACGAATACAGGCCGCAGCAGCCTTGGCCTCATCTGTGGCGCCGTGTTCGCGGGTTATGATCAGGCCCCCGGCGTCGTTGTAGTCCAGATCGGCATAGAATTCCGACACAAACACATGACCACGCGCAGGATAGATGGTCTCGTGCAGAGTGCCGACCATGCCGAACAGCGGTACCTTGAAGATGTCCGCCGCATCGCAGATGGCGTGGGCGATATCCTCCATCCGCGCGGCCATCCCGTAGAGCGAGCCGTGCGGCTTGATGTGGTTCAACTCCATCCCCTCGGCCTGAAGGAAGCCTTTCAGTGCTCCGATCTGGTAGATGATGCAGTTGGTCATTTCCTCACGGCCGATCTTCATCTCACGCCGACCGAAACCCTGCAGATCGGGCAGCGAGGGATGTGCGCCCACCTTCACCCCATGCGCCTTGGCCAATTGCACGGTCGACCGCATGTGGTTGTAGTCCGAGGCGTGAAAGCCGCAGGCGACGTTGGCCACGTCGATCAGAGGCATCAGACCCGCGTCATCCCCGATGCGGTAAAGGCCAAAGCTTTCGCCCATGTCGCAGTTCAGCAAGGTCATTGCGCTGTTCCCTTTACACGGCGATCATGTTGACAAGGTAGACGCCGCTTTCATGCAACTCTGCCTCCCAGCCGGGTTCGATTACAAGGGTCGTCGTGACCTCCTCGATCACCGCAGG
>JBIHZO010000227.1:0-5941 GCA_044231405.1 Cypionkella sp.
GGACCTGATGCGGCGCGATTTTGTCGCCAACGTCAGCCATGAATTGCGCACGCCGCTGACGGCGCTTTTGGGGTTTATTGAAACATTGCAGGGAGCGGCTCGCAACGACCCGGCTGCAAGGGAGCGGTTTTTGGGCATCATGGCGGCAGAGGCCGGAAGGATGAACCGACTGGTGGCTGATTTGCTGCATCTGAGCCGGGTTGAGTCTGAAGAGCGCATTCGCCCACAGGACAGTACCGACATTGCCGGGCTGATCCGCTCGGTTGCGGCCACAATGAAATCCATGGCCGAAGCCGGGCGGGTAACGATCCGGCTTGTGGGAGTGCAATCCGAACAGATGGTCCGGGCAGACCGCGATCAGATGACGCAAGTTTTGACCAATCTGATTGAAAACGCGGTGAAATATGGCAGCCCTCCGGGTGCAGAGGTTTTGGTGGACCTGCGCTCTGAAATGGGCCCGCGCGGGCCGCAATTGCGTCTGTTGGTGCAGGATCAGGGCGAGGGTATCGACGAGATTCATCTGCCGCGTCTGACCGAACGTTTCTACCGGGTTGATGGCCACCGATCGCGCGAAAAAGGTGGCACAGGGCTGGGTCTGGCCATCGTCAAGCACATCGTCAACCGCCATCGCGGGCGCTTGGTGATTGCGAGTGAAAAGGGCAAGGGCAGCCGATTCGAAGTGGTTCTGCCGTTGGACCGGGTTTAGGGTTTCACCACTCCGCACGGCGCATCTTGGTCCAGATTGGCCTGAGACCATCCATGAACAGGATGCGTTACAATGGATGGCCAAGATCAATGGGCAGAGCGATGTCACAAATTCGTTACATAAATGTCGTAAAACTGCAGGCAAGCAATCGTAGACGGAAGCGACGACGAGTGGGTCAATCAGGCCACTTTATCTAGATTGACAGGAGAGACTGATGTCTCTGATGAAGCGGCCCAGATCAACAGTTGCCATTTTTGCTGGAAGCCCCGTCACCGCTTCGGCGCCTTGCCATCTGAGAATTCTGGGCTTGTTCATGGTGTTGCCTGAACCCACTGCTGTGGCGAAGGCCTGACGTGGTGCGGTTGTCGATCCGCGATGCGGCAGTTCAGGAGGCTGGCTGTTCGGTGCAGATATTCCAGCGGACCCTGCGCTGCGGTCCGTGCTTTGGCGGGCGGGCATCGGCGGTGATCATCACGCTTTTGCTGCGCGTGATTGCGAATGGCGCCGCGGCACTGCTGTTGTGCCAGAAGTCCGAACGTCGTTGGTAAGAGGGTGAGATCATGAAAGACATGAATATTATGGAGCGATCGGTGAACACCAACACGATCAAGATCGAGGCCCGCAAAATACAAGTGTATTACGGGACCAACCACGCCTTGAAGGATGTCGATGTCGACATTCTGGACAAGACGGTAACTGCCTTTATCGGCCCGTCGGGCTGTGGCAAGTCGACTTTTCTGCGCTGTCTGAACCGGATGAACGATACCATCGCCGGTTGTCGGGTTGAGGGCAAGATCACTTTGGAGGGCGAAGATATCAACGACGCCCGCGTCGATCCGGTGCAACTGCGCGCCCGCATCGGCATGGTGTTCCAAAAACCAAACCCGTTCCCGAAGTCGATCTATGACAACGTGGCTTATGGCCCGAAAATTCACGGTCTGACCCGCAACAAGGCGGAAATGGACGACATCGTCGAAAAGTCCCTGCGCAAGGCAGCCTTGTGGAACGAGGTCAAAGACCGTCTGATGTCGCCCGGCACCGGGCTTTCGGGCGGCCAGCAGCAACGCCTGTGCATCGCCCGCGCCATTGCGACCAGCCCTGAAGTCTTGTTGATGGATGAACCCTGCTCGGCCCTTGACCCGATCGCAACCGCGCAGGTCGAGGAGTTGATCGACGAACTGCGCCACCAGTTTTCGGTGGTTATCGTCACGCACTCGATGCAGCAAGCCGCCCGCGTGTCGCAGCGCACCGCGTTTTTCCACCTTGGCAATCTGGTGGAATACGGGGAAACGGCGACCATCTTCACCAATCCGCGCGACCCGCGGACTGAATCCTATATCACCGGCCGGATCGGCTGACGGAGGCTGACATGCTGAATGATCCCCATATCGCCCGCGCCTTTGATCGCGATCTTGAATCGGTGCAAGCCATGATCATGCGGATGGGTGGGCTGGTCGAGGCGGCCTTGTCCGATGCCGCCAAAGCGTTGGAAACGCAGGATGAAGCGCTGGCAGAAAAGGTGCGGCGCGGCGATCAGGCGATTGACGAGCTGGAAGACGCGGTCAACGCTGAATGCGCCCGCCTGATTGCCTTGCGTGCGCCGATTGCCTCGGACTTGCGCACGGTGCTGACGGTGATGAAGATCGCCTCCAGCCTGGAACGATGCGGCGACTACGCCAAAAACCTGTCGAAACGCGCAGTGGTGCTGGGCACCATGGCGCCGATCCCCGGCGCTGCCGGGTCAATCCGTCGGATGGCCCGCCAAGTGGGTTTGCTGCTGAAAGACGCGCTTGACGCCTTTGTCGCGCGCGATGCCGGTCTGGCCGCCGAAGTGCGCCTGCGCGACCACGAGGTCGATCAGATGTACAATGCCCTTTTCCGCGAATTTCTGACCTTCATGATGGAGGATGCGCGCAATATCTCGGCCTGCATGCATCTGCATTTCATCGCCAAGAACATCGAACGCGTGGGCGATCATGCCACCAGCATTGCGGAACAGGTGATCTATCTGACCACGGGTTCCATGCCCGGTGAGGCACGGCCCAAGGTCGAAGCCGTCGCGGGCGGACAAGGCTGATGGCCATGCCCCGGCCCACCATCCTTCTGGTCGAAGATGAGCCAGCGCAACGCGAGGTGCTGTCTTACAACCTTGAGGCCGAAGGTTTTGAAGTCCAAAGCGCAGACAATGGCGAAGACGCGCTGCTGCTGATCGAGGAATCGCCGCCTGATCTGATCCTTTTGGACTGGATGATGCCGCATGTGTCGGGGATTGAGGTCTGTCGTCGGCTGAAACTGCGGCCTGAAACCCGTGGCATCCCGATCATCATGCTGTCGGCGCGGTCCGAAGAGGTGGATAAGGTACGGGGACTTGAAACCGGTGCCGATGACTATGTGATCAAGCCCTATTCCGTGGTGGAACTGATGGCCCGCCTGCGCGCGCAATTGCGCCGTGTTCGGCCAGCGTCGGCGGGTCTGGTGCTGCAGTGGGGCGATATCCGGCTGGACAGTGAAACCCACCGTGTCTATCGCGGTGACAAGGTGCTGAAACTGGGGCCAACCGAGTTTCGTCTGCTGTCCACGTTCCTGGAAAAACCGGGACGGGTGTTTTCGAGAGAAACCCTGCTGGACCGGGTCTGGGGCCGCGACATCTATGTCGATACCCGTACCGTGGATGTCCACATCGGCCGTTTGCGCAAGGCGCTGACACAGTTCGGCGGCGACGATCCTTTGCGTACCGTGCGCGGCGCCGGATACGCGCTTGGTTGATGGTTTCATCTTGGTCTAAAATCCCCGCCGGAGGCCCTTTTGATATGCAAAGAGCCTCCGGCGGGAATATTTTTACCAAGAGGAATGCAAGACCTAAAGCCGCCCCAGCCGCTCGGTGAGCAGGTCAAAGAACCCATCGGCGTCGATCGACCCCATGAACAGCGCATTGGCCGGGCGCTCTGTCACCCCCCACCAATCGGCCACAGTCATGCCAAGGGTAAGCTCAGACTGGACCTCGACCTGCACGTTGATGTGGCGGCCTTTGAACAGGCCCGGCTGGATCAGATAGGCGATCACGCAAGGATCATGCAGCGGCGCGCCTTCAGACCCGTATTTCTCCATGTCGAAGCGCTCGAAGAAATCCGCCCATTCGGCGGCGACGCGGCCGACTTCGGTGTTCAACCCCCGGAACGCCTCCACCCGCGCGCGGGTGGTCAGGGCCTTGTGGGTCACATCGAGCGGCATCACCACCAAGGGCACACCCGCACGAAACACCAGATCGGCGGCCTCGGGGTCGACGAAGATGTTGAATTCCGCGACCGGAGTGATGTTGCCGCCTTCAAAACAACCGCCGCCCATCAGCACGATCTGCTGCACGCGCGCCACGATGTCGGGGGCTTTCTGGAACGCCAGCGCAATGTTGGTCAGCGGGCCAAGCGGGCAGAGGGTCACGGTGTGGGCAGGCTCGTGGCGCAAAGTGTCGATGATGAAATCGACGCCATGCTGCGCTTGCAAGGGCATCGTGGGTGCGGGCAGGTCGGGGCCATCGAGCCCGGTTTTGCCATGCACATGCTCTGCCGTGACCAGTTGGCGCACCAAAGGGCGGTCGGCCCCGGCAAAGACCTTTACCTTGGTTTTCCCCGCCAACTCGCAGATTTTGCGGGTGTTCACTTCGGTCAACGGCAGCGGCACATTGCCGGCAACGGCGGTGATCCCCAGCACCTCGATATCCTCGGGGCTGGCCAGTGCCAGCAGGATGGCAAAGGCGTCGTCCTGCCCGGGGTCGGTGTCGATGATGATCTTGCGCGGGGAATGGGTCATGGGATGGCTCCTTTGCGCATAGAAAACGCCATGGCGCGCGGTTTGTCCATCCGGTCAAATATGGGTCATGGAAAAAAGGGGCGGACCCGAAAGCCCGCCCGTCGTCGTCCCCTCTTAGCCGTCGAAGTTGACCTCTTCGATCAGTTTCAGCGCCGCCGGGCGCAGTTTGGCCACATCGGCCAGACCCAGATTGTCCGAGGTGAAATCACCCCAGCTTTTGACAAGGTCTGACCGTTCCACTCCGGGTTTGACCGGGAATTCGTGGTTGGTACTGGCGTAAATCGCTTGAGCGGCATCCGACGACAGCCATTCCATCAACTTCAACGCGGCATCGTGGTTCGGGGCGGCCTTGGTCATTGCCACGCCCGAGACGTTCAGATGGGTGCCGCCTGCCTCAAAGGTTGGAAACACGATATTGACCGCATTGGCCCATTCGACCTGCTCGGGATCGGCCAGCATCTGCCCCATGTAATAGGTGTTGCCGATCGCGATGTCGCATTCCCCGGCCCAGATCGCCTTGACCTGATCACGGTCGCCGCCATCGGGTTTGCGCGCGAGATTGGCTTTTACGCCCTCCAGCCAAGCCTTGGTGTAGGCCTCGTCATGATGGGCCAAAACAGCTGCGGTCAGGGCGACGTTGTAGTCGTTGGTGCCGGACCGGGTGCAGATACGGCCCAGCCATTTCGGGTTTGTAAGGTCTTCGTAGGTGGTGACTTCGCCTGCCGCGACCCGCTCTTTGCTGGCATAGATGATGCGGGCGCGGGTGGTCAGGCCGAACCATTGGTTGGCGGGATCACGGAATTCTGCGGGGATATTGGCGGTCAGCACGCTTGAGTCCACGGCCTGCGTCACGCCTGCGTCCACAATCTGCATTAGACGCGCCACATCCACCGTCAGCACCAGATCGGCCGGAGAGCGATCCCCCTCGGCCACCAGACGTTCGGCCATGCCTTTGTCGACGAAGGCCACATTCACCGTGATGCCGGTCTCGGCTGTGAAGGCATCCAGCAGTGGTTGGACCAGTTCAGGCTGGCGGTGCGAATAGATGTTCACCTCATCGGCCAGGACAGGCAGGGCGGTGGAGCAAAGCGCGAGGGCGAGAAGGGGGAGGCGCATATCTTTAGTCCTTTTGTCGGATATTGTGCCGCCCTTAAACATGAGTCTTTTTGTCAGGTCAATACCCGACTAAAAGACTTTGAAGCTTTGTCAGTCCTTGGCGGCCTTTTCCTCCGCCTTCGCCCGGTTCCAGAACGCGTCCATTTCGGCCAGATCGGATTGATCTGGCACCTTGCCCGCCTCGGCCAGCCAATCCTCTATCCGGCCAAAGCGGCGGCTGAATTTGGCGTTGGCCGCGCGCAGGGCGGCTTCGGGGTCGATGTCCAGATGCCGGGCCAGATTGGCCATGACGAACAAAAGGTCGCCAAATTC
>JBIHZO010000228.1:0-5931 GCA_044231405.1 Cypionkella sp.
CACGGCCGCCTTGAACCCGGCCTCGGACAGCGCAATGACGTCCATATAGCCTTCGGCGACCACCAAAGGCGCACCCTTGCCCGAAGCCTCGCGCGCCGGGGCATGGTTGTAAAGATTGCGGCCCTTGTCGAAAAGCTCGGTTTCCGGGCCGTTCAGGTATTTGGCGCGGGCATCCGCCGCCATGGCGCGACCGCCCAGGGAAATCGCCCGGCCCCGGCCATCGCGGATCGGGAAAATGATGCGGCCTCGGAACCGGTCATAAGGCGGGCCACCATCGTCAGGCTTGGCGCAGACACCGGAAGCCACGATCAGATCGTCGGCCACGCCCTTTTGCCGCAGCGCCAGATACAGGCCCTGACGGCTGTCGGGGGCAAAACCGATGTCCCAACGGTCCTGCGCTTCAACCGACAAGCCGCGTTTCAGCAGATAGGCGCGGGCATCGGCGGCGGCGCTGGTGCGCAGTTGCAGCCGAAACCACTTCACCGCCTCATCCATCACTGTGACCAACTGGCTGCGACGGTCGGCCACCTGCGCTTCACGCGGGTCGCGCGCGGGCATCGGCATGCCTGCCTCACGCGCCAGAACCTCGACCGCTTCCATGAAACCGAGGTTCTCGGTCTCCTTGATGAAAGTCACCGCATCGCCCTTGGCGTGGCAACCAAAGCAATAATAGAATCCCTTGCGGTCATCGACGTGGAAGGACGCCGATTTTTCCTGATGGAAGGGGCAAGGCGCCCACATGTCGCCCTTGCCTTGGTTCGACTTGCGCGCGTCCCAAGTGACTTTCCTGCCCACGACAGAGGACAGGGACACGCGGGTGCGCAGATCTTCAAGGAATCCGGGTGGAAGGCTCATGCCTTGTTATATCGGTGCTAAGATTGAGCCTGTCCAGTGGCAGCGCGCGCTGCCTTCAGGCCGGGCCTGACTGTACCCGGACCCCCAAAGGTGTTTGCCCCCGGAGAAAACGCATTTCACAGAGTGCAGACGCCCTAGCACAGCAGGTTGCGCAGGACCCGGTGGAATATTTTCACGCCGATCTGGATCAGATCATCGGGAAAATCGTAATCGGGGTTGTGCAGGGCCGCGTGTCCCACACCCGCGCCCAGAAACAGCATGGCCGACCTTGTTCCATTCTGGCCGAAGCGCCCGAAATCTTCGGACCCGCGCATCGGCAGATCGCCTTGATCATGCGGCAGGTTCAACCCGTCCAGTGCCATTTCCAAATGATTGGTGGCCGCAACATCGTTCACCGAAGCCGCGAAATCGTCATGATGGGTGAAGGTGACGCTCAGGCCATGGGCGCGGGCCTCGGCTTGCGCCAAATCCATCGCACCCCTGCGCAGAGCCGCCATTTTGTCATCGGCGATGGTGCGCAGGGTGGCCCAGATTTCGGCCGCACCCGGCGCGATGCCAAAAGCCGCCTCGCCCAGACGCGCGTGGGTCAGGGTGACAAGCCGGTACTCAGGCGACAGCGGCCCGCCCTGCCCCAGCGCCCCGAGGGCCGGGATCAACCGCGACAGCGCCAGCGCCGGCGAAAGCCCTGCCTCGGGTTGCGAAGCATGCGCGGTTTTGCCCGACAGGATGATTTTCAGCCCCTGTGAGGCACAGTTCACAACGCCGGATGTCAGCGCCGAATGGCCAAGGGCCAGCCCCGGCATGTTGTGAATGGCAAAGGCCCAGTCGGGGCGCAAAGCGGCAAACCGGGGATCGGCCACCACAGCCGCCGCGCCCGCGCCATCTTCTTCCGCAGGCTGGAACATCAACACCACCCGGCCTTTTGCGGGGCGGTTGCGCGCGATCAGACGGGCCAGACCCAGCAGCAGGGTCATGTGGCCGTCATGACCGCACAGATGACCGCGCCCGGCGATGGTCGAGCGGTGCGGGGCGTCGGAAAGCTCCGTGATCGGCAGCGCGTCCAACTCGGCGCGAAACATCACGGTCGGACCGTCGGCTGTGCCATTGAACACCGCAGCCACACCATGGCCACCCAGCCCCGTGACGATCTGATCCGCGGCAAGGGCGCGCAGGGCAGTCGTGACCCGGTCTGCCGTGGCGCGTTCCTCTCCCGACACTTCGGGAAAGCGGTGCAACTCACGCCGAAACGCGGTCAATTCCACCAGATCGGCATTGGTCAGCATCACGCCGCCCGCGCGGCCAGCGTCCGCAGCGCCACCTCAACCTCATGCCAGGCAGTGCGCGCCATGGACCGGAACAGCATCATCTGAAATCCCTGATCGGAAATACGCATCAGCACCATCGACATGTGGTAAAACGGCGTTCGCACAGCCGATCCCACAGGAAACGCCGCCAAACGCAAATCCAGCGGCACATAGCGCATCAGCGCCGCGCAAGCCTCTGGACCGTCCAGCGACAGCGTCACCCAGCCGCCGGATTGGTCTGTCACCGCCGCCGCAGCGCCCATCTCCGGGCAAGCCGCTCCGATCAGAAAGGCCTGATCACGGCCCGCCCAAAGGATGGTCGCCCCACCTTTGGATGCGAAGGAATTCAACGCCGGGAACCCAAGCCCCAAGGGTTTCAACGCCTTGGCCACGGCTTTGTCTTGCCCCGGATAGGGTGCGATGGATGAGACCATCCCCGGATCAACCTGTGACAAGGTGGTGCCCGCCACGGTCAGCGGTTTGCGCCCTTCAAGAGCCGTTTTTGCGATCAGTTCAGGCACGCAACTTCCCTCCATCCTTGTCGTGGAACACCGGGTCGCAGACCTCGGCCAGCACGTCGATGCCGCGCAGACGGTCGATCACGCGGATCCGTTCTCCGATCCGTGCGCGCCCGTTGGTCAGGAACCCCTGCGCCAGATATTTGCCGAACATCGGCGAGTAGCCGACCGAAGTGGTGTAGCCGATGCTGTTCATCCGGGTCAGATCCTTCCCCGGCACGAACAGATGCGCGCCAGAGGTGATCGCCTCTGCCCCCAAAGGCCGGATGCCGACCATCTGCTCGCGTTCGGGACCAACCATGCCCGGACGCGCCGCCGCCAGCTTGCCGATGCAGTCTTTTTTCGAGGACACCATCTTTTCCATGCCGATGTCATAGGCCGTCACCCGCCCGTGAATTTCGGCATGGGTGATGAAGCCCTTCTCGATGCGCAGCACGTTCAGCGCCTCCATCCCGTAAGGCCCGCCGCCCATGGTTTCGGCCCGCGCCACCAGATCACGGAACAACGCCTCGCCAAATCGTGTCGGCACCGCGACCTCATAGCCCTCTTCGCCCGAGAATGAGATGCGGAACAACCGCGCCTGCACCGAGCCAATCTGCACAGTCCCCACCGCCATGAACGGGAAATCCCCGATAGGCTGATCGAGATAGCCGTTCAGCAGCGCCCGCGCCATCGGCCCGGCCACCGCAAACTGCGCCCAGGACTCCGTCACGGAAACAAACCGCACATCCCAATCCGCGCATTCGCTTTGCTGCACGAAATCCAGATGCCGCATCACCAGACCCGCCGCCGCCGTGGTGGTGGTCATCAGGAAGTGGTGCTCCCCCAGCCGCGCCGTGGTGCCATCGTCCAGAACATAACCATCGGACCGCAGCATCAACCCATAGCGCACCCGACCCACGGGCAAGGTGCTGAAAGTATTGGTGTAAACCAGGTCCAGAAACCGCGCGGCGTCAACGCCCTGAATGTCGATCTTGCCCAAGGTGGACACATCGGCCACGCCCACAGCCTCGCGCACCAACCCGATCTCGCGATCACAAGACTCGCGCCAGGTCGTCTCGCCCGGCTTCGGGAAATAAGATGGCCGGTACCACAGCCCCGCCTCGATCATCGGCGCGCCGCGGTCGCGGCTGGCCTGATCGGACGTCATGAACCGCTGCGGTGCAAAGCCCGCACCCCGGCCCCCGGCCCCCATCGCCGCAATCGACGTCGGGATGAACGGCGGGCGGAAGGTGGTCGTCCCGGTCTCGGGTATCCCGCGCCCGGTGGTATCGGCCAGCACCGCCAGCGCGCCGACGTTGGAATTCTTGCCCTGATCCGGTGCCATGCCTTGCGTGGTATAGCGCTTCATATGCTCGACCGACCGATAGCCTTCCTGCGCCGCAAGCTTCACATCCTTGGTGGTCACATCGTTGGCGAAATCGAGCCAGGCGCGGCCCTTCCCCTCCACTTGCCACAGCGGCGTGATCGCATAAGGCAGACCTTCGGCTGTCGGCACCGACACATCGACCGCATCGCGGCCCAGCGCCCGCATGGCCTGCCCCGCAGCCGCAAGGCCATCCTGCAGACAGCCCAGCGTGGTGAATTCCCCCGCACAAGCCCCAACGGCCACCAAATTCGGCACTGCCCCATCGGACGGCACAAATCCGGCAATCCCGGCGTCCCAGCGCGGACGCCCGTTCATATGGCAGGTCAGATGCAGCGTCGGGTTCCAGCCGCCCGACACCGCCAGCAGGTCCGTTTCCAACTGGAACACGCCCGCCGCATGGGTGCCGGAAATCGAGCGCAACCCATGCCGCCCCTTGGTGTCGGTCACCTGCGCGCCGACATAAACCGGGCAATCCTCAACGGCGCTGGCCTCGGGGCGGCTGTCCAGAATGGCCACCACCTGCACGCCCGCCGCCATCAGCTGCCGCGCCACCGCCCGCGCACCGTCGTTGTTGGCAAACAGTGTCACCTTTTGCCCCGGCACCACGCCGAACTTGTGCAGATAGGTCTGCACCGCACTGGCCAGCATGATACCCGGACGGTCGTTCATCGGAAAGGCGATGGACCGCTCCAACGCCCCCGCAGCCAGAACAGTTTGCGCCGCGGTGATTCGCCAGAAACATTCGCGCGGCAGATAGGGCCGCGCCGGTTTGTGCAGCCCCACCCTCTCCAGCGCCGAATACTGCCCGCCGTCATAGGCCCCCGTCACCGTGGTGCGCCGCATGATCCGCACGTTGGGCAGGCTGGCCAATTCGGCTTCAACCCCCGCCAGCCAGAGGCTTGCGGGTTTGCCATCCAGATCGCCATCATCCGACAACAACCGCCCGCCCAGCAGACGGTCTTCCTCGCACAAGATCACATCCGCGCCCGACCGCGCCGCCGTCAGCGCAGCCATCAGCCCCGCAGGCCCAGCGCCCACCACCAGCAGGTCGCAAAACGCAAAGGCCTTTTCGTAATGCCCCTCGTCATGCTTGCCCGACAGGCTGCCAAGCCCCGCCGCGCGCCGGATGATCGGCTCGTAAAGCCCCTCCCAGAAGGCGCGCGGCCACATGAAGGTCTTGTAGTAGAACCCCGCCGACAGGAACGGCGACACCAGATCATTCACCGCCATCAGATCGAACCGCAACGAGGGCCAGCGGTTCTGGCTGCGCGCGTTCAGCCCTTCAAAGATTTCCTGCACCGTCGCCCGAACATTGGGCGTCTGGTTCGCGGCCCCCACGATTTCGACCATCGCATTCGGCTCTTCCGACCCGGCCGTCAAAACCCCGCGCGGGCGGTGATACTTGAAGCTGCGCCCAACCAGCTTGACCCCATTGGCCAGCAAGGCAGAGGCCAAAGTGTCCCCCTTGAAGCCCTGATAGCTCTTGCCATCAAACCGGAACGCCACCGGCCTGGTCCGGTCAATCAGCCCCTTGCCCTCGATCCTCATTCCTGGGCCCCCTTCTTGCGGTTCGCGACCAGTTCCGACCCCAGAACCTCATGCGTGATGGTGTTGCGGGTGACGATCATCCAGGCGGTGCAGCCCATCTCGTGGTACCAGATGTCCCGCGTGACACCTGCCGGATTGTCGCGCAGGAACAAGTGGTTGTCCAAATCCTCGACCGTGCCTTGATCCGTGGGCCGGTTCAGATAATCCTCAGTGCCATAATAGTAAAACTCCCGCCGGTCGCGGCTGCCGCAGATGGGGCAAGGTATGCGCATGTCTCTCTCCCCTAGTGCAGGTTATGTTGGCTGCCGGTGCCTTCTTCGTCCAGCACATGGCCGGT
>JBIHZO010000229.1:0-5925 GCA_044231405.1 Cypionkella sp.
AGATGCAGCACCAGATTGGTGGACCCGCCCGTGGCCATCAACCCGACCAGACCGTTGACATAAGCGCGTTCGTCCAGAATTTCGCCTGCCGGGCGGAAATCATTGCCAAGGTTGGTGATCGCGGCGGCACGTTCGACGGCGGCGATGGTCAGCGCCTCACGCAGGGGTGTTTCGGGGTTCACGAAAGAGGCGCCGGGCAGGTGCAGACCCATGAACTCCATCAGCATCTGATTGGTGTTGGCGGTGCCGTAGAAGGTGCAGGTGCCGACCCCGTGATAGCTGGCCATCTCGGCGGCCATCAACGCCTCACGTCCGACCTGACCTTGGGCAAAGGCATTGCGGATCTTGGACTTTTCGTCATTGGGCAGGCCTGACGTCATCGGACCCGCAGGCACGAACACCGCCGGTATATGGCCGAAGGCGGCCGCAGCCATGATCAGGCCGGGCACGATCTTGTCGCAGACACCCAAGTAAAGCGCCGCGTCAAAGGTGTTGTGCGACAGCGCCACACCCGCCGCCAGCGCGATCACGTCACGCGAAAACAGCGACAGTTCCATCCCCGGCTGGCCTTGGGTCACGCCATCACACATCGCAGGCACGCCGCCCGCCACTTGCACCGTGGCCCCCACGCGGGCGGCGGCGGCGCGGATCAGATCGGGATAGCGTTCAAAGGGTTTGTGCGCCGACAGCATGTCGTTGTACGAGGTCACGATGCCCAGATTTGGCAGCCTTGCCGCCACCAGTGCATCCTTGTCTGCGCCCATTCCGGCATAGGCATGGGCCTGATTGCCACAGGACAAATGCGCGCGCGCGGGGCCGGCCGTCACCGCTTGCGCCATGCGTGCCAGATATTGCCCGCGCGAGGCGCTGGACCTTTCGCGGATACGGTCGGTGACGCGGTCAATGATCGGATGGAGGGACATAGAGCACCCATGAATTCTGTGATTGGCAGTGTTTTATCAGGCTTTGTTAGCGCTAACAACCCACCTCGACGTCAGCGCTTTGGTTTTATCCTGCCCAGTCTTGATCCGATGGGCCTGATGGTAGGCCTGAACCTGCACCGGTTGCCTTGGCAATTCCGCCAAAGCACCTTGGATTTGCGACAGATTGGTCGAATTGCTGCCATGATTGGCCGTCAAGAGTATCCCAACCTCGGGGGGGGCAAAAATAGGGTACTGACATGACACTGGTCCGCACACTTCCCGCCTTGATCCTGGCTTTCACTGTGGCTGCCTGCGTGCAGCCCGAAACCGCCAGCCGCAACATGACCGCCACGATGACCGGGGCGATGACACTTCCCGCGACGACCGCGCCAGTGGTGCAGGCGGACGGGCAGATCGTGATGCAAAGCCAATACGATGTGGCCGCCATCAACGTCACGGTGCCGCGCAGCCTGAAATCTTCCGAAGCCAACACCTTTCACCCCAATGTGGAAATTGTCTGGCGCGGCGAGCCTTTGGGCGACCGTCACGCCCAGGTTCTGGCGATCTTCAACGAAGCCATGGCCCGGGGCACGGCCAGCATGAAGCGTGGCCCGCAAGTGGTTGTGGATATTGAGGTCGTGCGCTTTCACTGCCTGACCGAGAAGACCCGTTTCACGGTTGGCGGCATTCACAATATGAACTTCACCCTGACGGTGCGCGATGCTGCCACCGGTGCCATCATTCAAGGCCCGCGTCTTGTGGTGGCCGATGTCAAAGCCGCAGGCGGCGCGCGCGCCATTGCCGAAGATCAGGCCGGACGCACCCAGCGTGTGGTTGTAGTCGAACGTCTGACCGAGGTGATCCGCCGCGAATTGTCGGCCCCGATGGTGGCTGCCCCCGAAGGCCTGCAAGTGTCGCGCTTTGACGGCTCGCCCCTCGCTCTGACCTCGACCATCTTGCAGTAGACTGGCCTGCGGTAGACTGGCCTGCAGTAAACCGGCTTTCCTAAAACCCGCGAACACTTTATGGGAGAGGTCATCATGATCTTTCCCATTTCCCATTCCCCCGATGAGCAGGCTGCGGACACCGTCCTTCGCAACCACCCCGTAGTGCGGCTGAAGCCGAAGGCCGAGGCGCGCGCGATCCGTCACGGCTTTCCGTGGATTTACGCGGATGAACTGGTGACGGACCGGCGCACCGGCAATCTGGCACCCGGAGCCCTGGCCATTCTGGTTGATGGCGATCGGCGCGATCTGGGTCTGGTGACGGTGAACACCAGATCCAAGATCATCGCCCGGATGCTGGACCGCAACCCCGATGCGGTGATCGACCAAGCCTGGTTTGAGGCGCGGCTTTCGCGGGCGCTGGCCTTGCGCGCGCGTCTGTATGATGCGCCCTTCTACCGTCTGGTGCATGCCGAGGCGGATGGTTTGCCCGGCATCGTCATCGACCGTTTCGGCGATGTGGCCGTGGTGCAGCCGAATGCCGCCTGGGCCGAGGATCATCTGGGGCCTCTGGTTGCCGCTTTGCAGGCTGTGACAGGCGTGACCACTGTGGTGAAAAACGCCACCGGACGCTCGCGCGGGCTGGAAGGGCTAAATGAAGAAACCGTTGTTCTGACGGGGGCCGTGTCTGGCCCGGTGTCGGTGCCGATGAACGGGGCCACCTATATGGCCGATGTAACGGGCGGGCAGAAAACCGGTCTGTTCTTTGACCAGCGCCCCAACCACGCCTTTGCCGCCCGTCTGGCGCGGGGTGCGCGGGTGCTGGATATGTTCGCCCATGTCGGCGGTTTTGGTCTGGCGGCTCTGGCCGGTGGGGCCGTTTCGGCTCTGGCCGTGGATGCCTCTGCCGCTGCTTTGGCTTTGGCCGGGCAGGGCGCGCAGGCTGCCGGGTGTGCTGATCGCTTTGCCACCCGTCAGGGCGATGCCTTTGACGTGCTGGAGTCTTTGGGGACCGAGGCCGCGCAGTTCGATCTGGTGGTTTGCGATCCGCCGGCCTTTGCCCCAGCCAAACCGGCGCTGGAGGCGGGTTTGCGCGCCTATGAACGCATTGCCCGTCTGGCGGCTCCGCTGGTGGCTCCCGGCGGCTATCTGGTCTTGTGTTCCTGCAGCCACGCCGCCGACCTGCAATCCTTCCGCAACGCTTGTGCGCGGGGCATTGGCCGGGGCGGGCGTCGCGGGCAGTTGCTGCACACCGGCTTTGCCGGACCCGATCATCCGATGCTGCCACAACTGGCCGAAAGCGGCTATCTGAAGGCGCTGTTCTTCCGCTTGGACGGCTGATGAAAGCGGTTCTGGACGCCTGCGTTCTTTACCCTACCGTGCTGCGTGAAATCCTGCTGGGGGTTGCTGCCCGGGGCCTGTTCGAGGCGCTGTGGTCCGACCGCATCATCCGCGAATGGACCCGCGCCACCGCGAAACTGGGAACCGAGGCGCAGGCGCTGGCCGAGGGGGAGGCCGCGCTGTTCCGCGCCGCCTTTCCACGCGGTCAAGTGCGTGAACAGCCCAACATCGAGTCGCGCCTGTTGCTGCCCGACCCCAATGATGTGCATGTGCTGGCGGTGGCCATCGCAGGCCACGCTGATTGCATCGTGACGTTCAATGCCAAGGACTTCCCCCGCCATGTGCTGGCCGAAGAGGGGATAAACCGTCGCGACCCCGATGGTTTGCTGTGGGAGTTGTGGTCATTTCACCCCGCACCGGTGTCCGAGGTGGTGCGGCATGTGCATGCCGTGGCCGAACGCATGGCCGGAGCAGAGATCCCTCTGCGCAGCCTGCTGAAGCGCGTGCAATTGCCGAAACTGGGCAAGGCAATGGTGGGCTGACCCCCCCTTACCGCCACCTGGCCGTCATCGCCTCTATGGCCGCAATCCGGTCATCGGTCTTGGGATGGCTTAACAGCCAAGCCGGGGTGCCAGCACCCGCGTTTCCCGTCAGGCCCGACAGCTTGCGGAACAGCGACACCTGCGGCGCGGTGCCGATCCCCGACTTTTCCAGCAGCGCCGCCGCATAGGCATCTGCCTCAAACTCATCACGCCGCGACATCCGCGCCATCAGCGCACCGGAAATCAGATTGGCAATCCAGACGCCCAGAAACGGGATGAACCGGTTCAACAGCGCAGACAGCATGACAAACACCGCATTTTGTCCGGTGAAATCAATCATCCGTCGCCGCGTGTGCCCCAAGGCCACATGGCCCAATTCATGCGCGATCACTGACGCAAGTTCTTCCGCTGTCACCTCGCCGCGCGCTTTGCGGTTCAAGAATCCGCGCGTCAGGAAAATCCGCCCGTCGGGGGCGGCCAAGCCGTTCACGGCATCAATTTCAAACACATGCACCTTGATCGCCGGGATATCCAGCGCGGCTGCCATGCGATTTGCCAGCCGTGTGATCGACGGATCGGTCAAGGGCTGGCTTTGGGCGTCCAGCATCTGTTTGGTGCGCCAAACCGAAAAGCGCATCATCAGATAGGCATAGGCCACGGCCAACAGGATCGGGGTCAGTTTCAACATGATCCTAATATGGGTTGATCCGGCGCGGCTGCAAGCTATTGCTGCGCCGCTCTTTGTGCCCGCAACGCGTGACGCACCCAAAGGCCCAGAACCATCACTGCCGCCCCACCCGCAAGCAAGCCCAGAATCGACCCCAGCATATCGCTTGCCGCCTGAATATTGCCGGCAAAGACATAACCCATGCCAACATAAAGCCCGGCCCAAACCAACTCACCGGCCACCCCGGCCGCGGTGAAAAGATACCAGCGAAATCCGGTGGCCCCGGTGACAAGGTTGACCCAAGGCCCCAAGGGGCTGAACAGCCAGCGGGTCAGAAACACCGCCGCGACGCCCTTTTTCTTCAGCATCGCCACGGCGCGCGACAGCAATTTGTCCCGCCCGGGATCGCGACGCAGGCGGTTCAACAGCGGCGTGCCGATCTTGCGGCCTGCCCAGAACCCCACCTGATCGCCCGCAATTCCACCCGCTGCCGCCGCCGCCACGGTGTTGACCAAAACCAGATCGCCCGCCGCCACAAACCCACCTGCCGTCATCATCAGGATAGAAGCCGGGAAGGGCAGGGCGAGGCAGGAAAAGAATGTTGTCGCCGCCAAAAGCCACAGCCCATACTGCGGCACAAGCGCCAAAAGCCAGTCGGTCATGGTGTGGGGGCCCCAAGCCGCATGACCGCAATGGCGGCTTCCACTTCGGCAATCAGCTGTTCCAGCGGCACACCACGTTCGCGCGCGATCTCTGCCAAGGGCTGTC
Source organism: Cypionkella sp. (assembly GCA_044231405.1). Taxonomy (GTDB): domain Bacteria; phylum Pseudomonadota; class Alphaproteobacteria; order Rhodobacterales; family Rhodobacteraceae; genus Cypionkella. The sequence goes on from JBIHZO010000229.1 coordinate 5,186, forward strand.
GGCGGCCTTTGGTTTCGGGCCGCGGCAGATTGGCCAAAGCGTCCAGTTCGTGCGGGTCCAAGGACCACGATCTGCCGATATAGCCCACCGTCATCCAGCCCTGCACCGTTTGATTGTGATGCGCGGGGTTCGACCAATAGATCACCTGCGATACAAAACGCACTCCGAAAAACAGCGTGACGGCACAGGCCAGCAGAAAGGATGACACCAGAACAGGGCGTGCGCGCCAAAGCTGCAGCACTAGCGTAACTCCTTGATCCCGCGCGCAATACCGTCAAGCGTCATCGGTACCATGCGGTTTGTGAAAATCGATTGTATCAGCCGGATTGACTGTGTGTAGCCCCAATGTGGCTCTGGCGCGGGATTGATCCACAGATGGTTGGGCCACTGCGCGCAGGCGCGTTGCAGCCAGACCTGCCCGGATTCCGGGTTCCAATGTTCATTGGCCCCGCCGGGATGCAGGATTTCATAGGGGCTCATCGAAGCGTCGCCCACGAAAATGCATTTGTAATCCGCGCCATAGGTGCGCAGCACTTCGGCGGTCGGGGTCTGCGCGTCCCAGCGCCTTGCGTTGTCGCGCCAGACACCCTCATACAGGCAGTTGTGGAAATAGAACGGCACCAGATGTTTGAATTCGGCGCGGGCGGCGGAGAAAAGTTCCTCCATCACTTTGACATAGGGATCCATCGATCCGCCAATATCGAAAAATATCAATACCTTGACCGCATTGCGGCGTTCGG
>JBIHZO010000230.1:0-5915 GCA_044231405.1 Cypionkella sp.
CCGCCCAAAGTCGTTCCCGGCCCCATCAGGATGAACAGATCGGGTGCGAATTCGCGCGCAGCGGTGCGGATGGCACCAGCAAAGTCGTAGGGTTGCAACACCTGATGGCCCAGGGTGTAATCCCAAAGCACGCTGGATCGCACAGTCCCCGGCCACCAGACAGCACCCCGCCCGTCGATCAGGGGCAGATCGGGTTGGCCGAACAGCGCCGGTGCGATCCGCGCGCGGCCCTCGGCGGCCACTGGCGCTTGCAGCGCGGTGTGAAAGCCCGCGTGGTTGGCCAGACGCATGGGAAAGCGACCCAGCAGCGGCATCGTGGCCTCAAACGCCGCCAGCCCTGCGTCATTGCCGGCCAACACCAGCATGCCGCCCAGATCAATCGACAGGCCCAGCACATGACCGGGGCGCTGCGCAATGGCGCTCACTTGCGTAAGCAGCGCGGCTTTGCGCGCGGGGTTGGGCCGCCAGTCTTCATCCACGCATGGATAGATCAACTGGCCGCCAATCAGATGCGTCTGCATCAAGGTGCCCATGGTGTTGACCAATTCGAAACCGACCTGCGGGGTCAGCGCGCCGGCGCAGGCCAGTGCCGAATACCAGCCCATGGAGTTGCCGGTCACGGCGACCACCTTGACGCCCTGCAGCGCCAGATGATCTCCGAGGGTGGCGGCATAGATCAACGCGCTGGCGTTGTCGCCCCGAGTGTGACGGGCAACGGAATAGGTGGTGGCGCTATCAAGCGCGGTCAGGGTGTCCTGACCCAAGGCCGTGCGGCGGGCGTCGAAATGGGCCAGCAGATCCGGGTCGGGAAAGCGGGCCAAGCACCCCAATTCCGTCTTGGTGTAGGTGCCGCGACCGGGGCAGATTAAAACGGCTGTTTTCATTTTAATACCAATGTCTTGGCGGCCATTATAATGCTTTCACATGAAGGCATTGTGACGGCATAGGCGGGCCCTGTTGCGATAAAGCTGTCAGCCGCCGTCACCCGCGCGACCCGCGCAGGGCTGCGCTCGGTGAACAGCGCCATCAGCGCCTCGGCCACGCCGCCGGATTGGCGGGTTTCATCGACGATCAGGACATTCCTGCAGCCTTCAGTGGCCGCAATCAGCGCGTCTGCGGGCAAGGGCGACAGCCAGCGCATGTCAATCAGTCGGGTTTTGATGCCCGCCGCCGCCAACGCCGGCAGGGCCTGGTGCGACAGGTAATGCCCGTTGCCAAAGCTGACGATGGCAAGCTCGGTACCGTCGCCTGTCACGCCCACCTCGCCCAGACCAATCAACTGGTCGGGCGCGGGGTAATGCGTCATCCAACCGCCATCCTTTTCACTGTGCAGATCGCGCATGGGGTAAAGCGCGATGGGCTCCAGAAACACCACCAGCCGCTGTTCTTCACGCGCAAGACGCACGCATTCGCGCAGCATTTTCGCCGCATCCGCCCCATTGGACGGGCAAGCAAGGATCAACCCCGGAATATCGCGCAAGACGGCGACCGAGTTGTCGTTGTGGAAATGCCCGCCAAAGCCCTTTTGATAGCCCAAGCCTGCGATGCGCAGCACCATCGGGTTGCTGTATTGACCGTTGGAAAAGAACGGCAGCGTCGCGGCTTCGCCGCGCAACTGATCCTCGGCGTTGTGCAGATAGGCGAGGAACTGGATTTCCGGCATCGGGATGAAGCCGTTTTGCGCCATGCCGATGGCGAGGCCCAGGATCGACTGCTCATCCAGCAGGGTATCAATCATCCGGTCGGCCCCAAAGCGCGCCTGCAACTTTTGTGTCACGCCATAAACACCGCCCTTGCGGCCGACGTCCTCTCCCATCATCACGATCTCGCGGTGCGTCAGCATCAGATCGGTCAGCGCCCAGTTCAGGATCCGGCTCAGGGGTTGCGGATCGCCCATCTGCTTCAGATCGCCGCCAAAAGCCTGCGCGCGTGCCTCTGAGCTGGGGCCATTGGTGGGGGTGCAGGCGCGCTTTGGCGGCACAATCGCGGCCATCACCTGCGCCGCGGTTTGCAGGCGGGGGCGAGTCACCGCCTCGGCGGCCACCCGTGCGGTGCGGGCCTGAGTGTCTGTGTAGAGCGTCAATGCCTGTTCCGGCGTCATCGCGCCCGATTGCTGCAACTGACGGACCATGTGCAACAGCGGGTCTTGCGCCTCTTCGGCCTCGACCTCGGCTTTGGGCAGATAGGTGGTGGGCATATCGGCCCCGGCATGGCCGTAAAGACGGATTGTACGGATGTGCAAAACAGCCGGCTTGCGTTTCAACCGCACGAAATCGGCGGCAGCGGTGGCTGTGCGGTAGGTGTCGAAGATGTCCAGCCCGTCACAGGTGAAATAGGTCAGGCCGGGGCGGGACTGAAAGCTGGCGGCGATCCAACCCTTTGGAGTCTTTGTGGAAATCCCGATACCATTGTCTTCGCAGACAAACAGCAAGGGCATCGGCAGGTTCTGATAGGCGGTCCAGCCTGCGGCGTTGAACGCACCCTGCGCGGTGGAATGGTTGGCCGAAGCATCGCCAAAGCTGCATATCACAATCGCATCGTCGGGCATCTGCGCGTGTTCGGGGCGGTGACGGCGCGCCGCCCCGATGGCATAGGCGGCCCCCACCGCCTTGGGCAGATGCGACGCGATGGTCGAGGTTTGCGGCGGAATGTTCAATGCGCGCGACCCCAAGACCTTGTGCCGCCCGCCTGAAATCGGGTCTTCGGACGAGGCCGCAAAGGACAGCAGCATGTCCCACAGGATCGTCTGCCCCGGGACCTGCCCCGCGCGGGCGATCTGAAACGCGGCGTCGCGGTAGTGCAGGAAGGCCATGTCGGTGGGACGCAAAGCGGTCGCCACCGCCGCCATGCCTTCGTGACCCGACGAGCCGATGGTATAGAACCCCTGCCCCGCGCGCTGCATCGCGCGACTTGTGCGGTCCAGCGCGCGGCTTTGGCAGGCGGCCAGATAGATCGCCACCGCTTCGGTGGGCGTCAACGGGCCTGCAGGGGCAGCACCTTGCGGGAAATCCTGGTCGGCCACCCGGCGCAGAAAGTTTTCATGCACAATATCAGCGCGATCCATCACCGTCTCCATTCCGGGCTTGCCGCGCAGTGATGGCATGGGGCCAAAGCGGACGAAAGCGGCCCCCGGTCTATCTGCCACAAATCCGCACCAAAACCCGGCAGTTCGTCAGCCCTTTCGGCAAAATGCCCAACGCCGGACCCGAAGGCTCGGCGTTGAACTGCTATTGGATCAAGGCGGATCAGCTACAGCCGGATGTCCCGCCGCAGGTGTTGCACTTCATGCAGGTGCCGTTGCGCACCAACGTATAATTGCCGCATTCGCCGCAGGGGTCGCCCTCGTAGCCTTGCATCTTGGCCTTGACCCGCAAGTCCATGCCAACCACGCCCGATGCCAATGCTGTGCCGCCCGAACGCGCGGTTTCTGGGATCAGCATGTTGAGCGCCGACACCGGATCGGTGCCATTGGCCAAGGCCGTGGCCCCCATGCCGCCTTGCAAGACCACCAGTTCCGACGGCAGACGCTTGCGCAGATAGCCGGTGGAGCTGATCTGTTTCAGCACTTCCAAGCCACGGCTTGCCGCCTGATCGGACAGTTCCGACAGGTTGCGTTTGCCCTCTTCAACGCCGCGCCCAAGATCGTCAAAGGACGCGCCGGTGGGTTTGACATGGGCCAGATCGGTGCGGTCAAGGTAGCTGATCGCCAGTTCGCGGAAGATGTAGTCCAGGATCGAGGTGGCGTTTTTCACCGAGTCATTGCCCTGCACCATGCCCGCCGGTTCAAAGCGGGTAAAGGTGAAGGCCTCGACATATTCCTCCAGCGGCACGCCATATTGCAGGCCCACGGAAATCGCGATGGCGAAGTTGTTCATCATGGCGCGGAAGCCCGCGCCTTCCTTGTGCATATCGATGAAAATCTCGCCCAGACGCCCATCGCCATATTCGCCGGTGCGCAGGTACACCTTGTGGCCGCCGACGATGGCCTTCTGGGTGTAGCCCTTGCGACGTTCCGGCAGCTTCTCGCGGTTGGTGCGGATGATTTCCTTGTAGATGATCTTTTCAACGATCTTTTCGGCCAGCACAGCGGCTTTTTCCTGATTGGAGCCGGTGGCGAGGATTTCTTCGGCCTCTTCATCGTCTTCAATCAGCGCCGAAGCCAATGGCTGAGACAGTTTGGAACCGTCCCGATACAGGGCATTTGCCTTGATCCCCAGCGAGTGGCTAAGTTCATAGGCCGCCAAGGTTTCCTCGATGGTGGCCGAGTTCGGCATGTTGATCGTTTTGGAAATCGCGCCCGAGATGAAGGACTGGGCTGCGGCCATCATGTGAATGTGGCTTTCCACCGACAGATAACGCTTGCCGGTCTTGCCGCAGGGATTGGCGCAATCGAAGACCGAATAATGCTGCGGCTTCAGGAAGGGAGCGCCTTCCAACGTCATCGTGCCGCAAACGTGGTCATTGGCCGCGTCGATCTGGGCTTTGGTGAAGCCAAGGTGACGCAGCAGGTCAAAGGTGGGGTCGTTCAGTTTCGCCTCGGGGATGCCCAGGCTGCCTTTGCAGAAATCGACGCCCAAGGTCCATTGGTTGAAAACAAAGCGGATGTCGAAAGCTGATGGCAGGGCTGCCTCGATCTTCTCCAGTTCACGCGCGCCGAACCCGTGGCCGACAAGGGCGGTGGTATTGATGCCGGGGCAGTTGCCGATAGAGCCGTGACCGACGGCATAGGCCACGATCTCGGCCGCCTGCGACGTGGTGTAGCCAAGCTTTTCCAACGCGGCTGGCACCGACTGATTGATGATCTTGAAGTACCCGCCGCCTGCCAGTTTCTTGAACTTGACCAGTGCAAAGTCAGGCTCGATCCCGGTGGTGTCGCAATCCATCACCAGACCGATGGTGCCGGTGGGCGCAATCACGGTCGTTTGCGCGTTGCGGTAGCCATGCGCCTCTCCCAAAGCCAGCGCCTCATCCCAAGCCGATTTGGCAAGGGTGACAAGGGTCTGGTCTGGGCAGTTGGCGGCGTCAAGCGCTACGGGATTGACGTTCAACCCTTCGTAGCTGCCCGTCGCATAGGCAGCGGCACGGTGGTTGCGGATCACGCGCAGCATGTGCTTTGCGTTGCGGGCATACCCCGAAAACGCGCCCAATTCGCGCGCCATCTCGGCGCTGGTCGCATAGGTCACGCCGGTCATCAGCGCCGTCAGCGCGCCACACATGGCGCGGCCCTGAATGCTGTCATAGCCCAGACCCATGTTCATCAAAAGGCCGCCGATATTGGCATAGCCCAGACCCAAGGTGCGGAAATCATAAGACAGTTGCGCGATTTCCTTGGACGGGAACTGCGCCATCATCACCGAGATTTCCAGCGTGATCGTCCAAAGACGGGTGGCGTGGATGTAGCCATCGGCGTCGAACTTGCCATCGTTGAACAGCGTCAGCAGGTTCATTGATGCCAGATTGCAGGCGGTGTCATCAAGGAACATGTATTCCGAGCAAGGGTTCGACCCCCGGATTGCGCCATCTTCGGGGCAGGTGTGCCAGGCGTTGACGGTGTCGTGGAACTGGATGCCCGGATCGGCGCAGGCCCATGCGGCGTGGCCGACCTGATCCCACAACTCGCGCGCTTTGATGGTCTTGGCGGTCTTGCCATCTGTCCGACGGATCAGCGCCCAATCGGCGTCATCCTTCACAGCCGTCAGGAAAGCATCTGTCACACGCACCGAGTTGTTCGAGTTCTGGCCCGAAACGGTGATATAGGCCTCGGAATCCCAGTCCACATCATAGGTGGGGAATTCGATGCTGGTGAAGCCCTGCTTGGCGTATTGCAGAATGCGGTTGGTGTAGGTGTCGGGGATCATCGCCTTTTTGGCCGATTTGATCGCCGCCTTCAGGGCCGGGTTCTTGGCTGGATCAAC
>JBIHZO010000231.1:0-5882 GCA_044231405.1 Cypionkella sp.
AATAGCTGGCAAGGTCCAGATACTTGCGCTTGCCGGTCGCGTGATAGGCCCGCACCAGCGCCAGCTCGATTTCCTGATGCCCCGGATAGCCGCGCTGCCGGCCTGCGCCGCGACCAAAACGAGCGGCAATATGATCGATGTATCGCTCCATGATCCCCAACATCCGGTCCCGCCCGGTGGCATGGAAATAGGCCACCGCGCCCTCCAGCAGGTGGCCGCAGTTGTAGAGCTCGTGATTGTCGCGCAGGTTGGTCCAGCGGTTCTGCGGCTCACGTTCCAGATACCAGCAGTTGAGGTAGCCATCCGGGGCCTGCGCCGCCTCAAGGTCCGTCACGATCTGCTCGATCTGTGCTTCGATCACCGGATCGCGGCGGTGCGACAAGGCATAGGACGCCGCCTCGACCCATTTGCCGACATCGCTGTCCCAGAAGATCTCGGTGGTAAAGCCATTGGCATGCGGCGGAATGGTCGGCGGCGGCACCGGTTTGGGCAGCTTCAACGACCGCAGGATATTGTGCGCCTCAAGCTGTGCGTGCTGGCTGGGGATGGTGCGGGTCAGCACGGTTTCCAGACGCTCGCCCCAAAAAGCCCCGGTGATCTGAACGCTGGAAAACGGCACAGAGGAATAGGTACGCATGGCGGCTCCGGTTGGGTGCAACAAAGGGTGATTGGGCGTAGCGGACCAAGCCGGCCAAGCTTGCAACCAAACGCCTTACCGGTCAACGTGGTCGCGCTACGCGGCCCGCCAGAATGAAAAATGACCGGCCTGTTGCCAGTCATTTTCCGCTCTCACGGCCACCACACAGCCGCGCACCCTTGGCATTGGCAAGGAACCCTCTCGGGCGGTCAACCGATACCCGCGCTGACCACTTGCGTTCAGAGGCACTCGTACATCACTCGCACCGGCCCACCGCCAAACCCGCACCCGGCGTCACTGATGCTTTCAGGTGAAAGTCCTGCGGGGCACCCGGATCGTTCAAACGGATTTCAGCAGCCACTCAACTGATTGAGGCCATAGCCCAAGCTTGTGTCAGGGTCGGTGTTGCCCAGATCTTCGCCACCCTCACGCAGGGCGGATACCACGGCGCGGCGCCCGGATCGGCCGCGCGCGGTTTCCTGCCCGCCATTCCCCGCCCAACCGCGTCTTGGCGGTCAGGGGCATTGAAGCGGTCAAGACCCAAGCTGCGGTAAAAAGGCGAACGCGCAATCAAACACCGGTGTTTGGCCAAGCCAGAAACCCGCAAAAAAAGCGCAGGCCATGGCGCAATCCGCCTCCGCCGCGCCAACCTCCGATTGGGGCGATTCCGCCAAGTCGGATGCTGTTTTGCCACAAATTTTGGCCGGGATGCCTTTTGGCAGCAAGGTTTGGCCAGTTTCGGCCGTGGTGCCGTGGCAAAGCCCTCTGATCCGGCAATCTCCACCGCCTCGCACGCCAAAGCGATGGCGGGTCTGATCAACCACTCTTGGCGCAAGAGAGGATCGACACAGCGCGAAAATGTTTTATACTTGAAATAACTTCTTCAGCCTCAAGGCCATCCCATGCAAGACGTTTTCATCTGTGACTATATCCGCACCCCGATTGGCCGCTTTGGCGGCAGCCTGTCGGCGGTCCGCCCGGATGATCTGGCGGCCATGCCACTGCGGGCGCTGATGGCGCGCAACGCAGGTGTCGATTGGGCCGGGGTCGATGACGTGATCTTCGGTTGCGCCAATCAGGCCGGCGAGGACAACCGCAACGTGGCCCGCATGGCCCTGCTGCTGGCGGGCCTGCCGCAGACGGTCAGCGGCTCTACGATCAACCGGCTTTGCGGGTCTGGCATGGATGCGGTGTTGATGGCGGCGCGCCAGATCGCGGCGGGTGAGGCCGACCTGATGATCGCGGGCGGTGTCGAATCCATGTCCCGCGCCCCTTTCGTGATGCCCAAGGCCGACGCCGCCTTTTCCCGCAACGCCGAAATCCATGACACCACCATCGGCTGGCGGTTCATAAACCCGGCCATGCAGTCCCAATACGGCACCGACTCCATGCCCGAAACCGCCGAGAACGTGGCCGCAGAGCATGGTATCAGCCGCACTGACCAAGACGCCTTCGCGCTGCAATCGCAAGCCAAGGCCAGCGCCGCGCAAGGCAATGGGCGCTTTGCCCGCGAAATCACTTCGGTCGGCATCCCGCAGCGCAAAGGCGATGCGTTGGTCGTTGACCGCGACGAACACCCCCGCGTCACCACCATCGAGGCTTTGGCAAAGCTGGGCACCCCCTTCCGCAAAGGTGGCACAGTCACCGCAGGCAATGCCAGCGGTGTGAATGACGGCGCGGCGGCCTTGATTTTGGCCAGTGCCGCAGGCGCGCGCGCGCATGGTCTGACGCCAATTGCGCGGGTGTTGGGGGGGGCCACCGCAGGGGTTGCCCCTCGCGTCATGGGCATCGGCCCCGTGCCCGCCAGCCAAAAGCTGATGGCGCGGCTGGGTCTTGGTCCGCAGGATTTCGACGTGATCGAACTGAACGAAGCTTTCGCGTCTCAGGGTCTGGCCACCCTGCGCGCGCTTGGGATTGCAGATGACGACCCCCGCGTGAACCCCAATGGTGGCGCGATTGCGCTGGGCCATCCGCTTGGCATGACAGGCGCGCGCATCACCGGAACGGCGGCGCTGGAACTGCTGTTACACGGCGGCCGGCGGTCACTTTCCACCATGTGCATCGGTGTTGGGCAGGGAATTTCGATAGCCCTGGAACGGGTGTGACGCCCGGAAGCGTTAAGATCTGGTTAAAATGACTTGGTCAAGTCATTGATATAAAATGCTTTAAAAAAGGTCCCGAGTTGGGACCGTCACTCTGCTGCCAACTGCAAGGCTGCAGGCTGTGCCACAAACCGCCGCGCGGCCTCACCGGACAGATAGCTTAACCGACCGCCGCAGATCGTGGCCTCAATCTCCCGCGTCGCCTCATTGACGACGCACAGATCGGCGCGCAACCCCGGCTCCAGCCGCCCGCGATCCACCAGCCGCATGATCTCGGCCGGGCGGGATGATATCAGCGCCCAGGCCCGCTCTATCCCCATGATCCCCCGATCCACCAGCCCCCAGACTGCAAGCGGCAGCGCCGGGATATGATAGTCCGACACCAGCACATCACAGATCCCGTCCGCCACCAAAGACAGCGCCGACACATTCCCCGCCTGACTGCGGCCCCGCACCACATTCGGCGCGCCCATGATCACCGGCGACATCATCGCATGCGCCGCCACCGCCGCCCGCCGGGTCAGCGGAAACTCGGCAATCTTCGCCCCGATCATCGAGTAGAACTCGCGCGTTTCCCCATCCGGGTCGTCATGGCTGCCGTATAGAACACCCATCGCATCGAAGGCCTCGGCCAGATTGCACAGGCTGCGCGGCACCTCTTTCACCCGCACCGCCGCCGCCTCTATCGCAAGCGCCAGCTCTTCCGCCGTCTTGCCCATCTTGCGCGCCCAGGCCGCGAAATCGGTGGGGGCGATGCGGGCCATGTGCAGGCCTTCGACCAGATGGTTGTTGAACACCACATAGCCAATCCGATGCCGTCGAACGGCGGCGATCAGCCGCGCCGCATCGCCCACCAGATGGGTTTCCGCCCGGATTTGCAGCCGCAGATCAGTCAGCGCCTGCGGACGATAGCAGTCCAGCGCCACCATCAGCGCCTCGGCATGGTCAGGGCCGCGCGAACCGCCCTCCCAACTCCAGCCTTGCGCCAGATAAGCCGTCGTCACCCCGTGCGCCGCCGCTTCGCGGTCAAAGGATGCCAACCCGGTGGCCAGCGGAAAAGGGGCCCGCGGGCGCGGCGCCATGTGGCGTTCAAAGCTGTCGCCGTGCAGGTCGATGATGCCGGGCAGGATCAGATAACCGGACAGGTCCACCTCGGGCAAAGGTCCGCGCGTCAGCCGCCCTTCGGCCAACCCGACAGACCGTTGCTGCATCTCGCCGTCCCGCAAGATCTTTGCGCCGGTCAAACGAAGGGGAGGCAAGGGCAAGGGCATGACGGTATCCGACTGAGGCGATTGGCCTGTGGATAAACATCTCACGCAACGGGCTTATGACATATTCCCCGCCCGAACACCGATATTGTTGGCAGCGTCATGACCTCAGGGCAAAGCGCTCCAGCAGGTGAAAGCGGCCAGAGCCATCCTCGCCAAACAGACACAGGTCTGACAAATCGAAGGGCCGCGGGATCAGCCCCGCAAAATGAACGGCGGCAGCCTGCGCCACGGCCGCTTGTTCCGCGCCAAGCGGACCTGACAGCGTCAGATGAAACCGGAACTCTTCCATCACATAGGGATAGCCAAAGACTGCCAGCAGGTCGCGTTGGCGGGGGGTCAGGCGGTCCGGTCGGCGACGGGCGATTTCGGCATCGGACAAGGGCGCGCGAAATGGGTCAAGACTGCGCACCACCTCGGCGGCAAAAGCCTCAAGCTGGGTGGTGTCGCCGATCGGGATCAGCGCGAGAAAGCCCTCCAGATTTACAATTTGCAGACCGGTCATCTGCACCGGCTTCAGCGTCAAAGCCAGACGCGCAACCGCCGCTGCCAGATCTTGGGGCGTGGCCCCGACCGCCAGACGAAACGGCGGCTTGATCGTGCCGTGGAACCCGTATTTGCGCGGCTCGGCGGTGATGTCGGCCAAGGGACGGGGCAGGGCGATCTCGGGCTGCGGCGCGGCTTGGCCCCACTGCACATCCCAACCCAACCAGGCCGCCGCCGCATCGGCAAACCCGCCGGGCTTCGGCGCATAATAGATCGCAAAGCGTTTCATATCTTCCATAGCTGCCGCATTTACCCGGAGATCGTTACATTGCTGTGACAGGGTTCTGCCATGTCCAACGCGGCCCGACAACGCGCTGGACATGGTGCCTCCTGAGCAAGTTGCCAAAGCTTTGCTGGGTACCCTGCTGCCCAACAAGCCGTCAAAAAATCTGGCGCTGGTCCATGTTGCCCCCACCATTTGCCGGCTTGCTGCACCTATCGGGTGCATAGGGGGAGGTTTTGCACGGCCTTGCCACCCCCTTTTTGCGGTCAGTTCATGCCGCAGCAGGTTGCCCCGCCACATGGCGCGATGCGGCCAAAGCTGCGGCTGAGCAAGCCGCGAACAGGTCTGGCTTTTGCACCAGACCTGCTGCAAACGCACCGATAAACGCATCCCCCGCGCCATGAGAGCTGATGGCTTTGACCTTGACAGCGGGCAGTTGGAAGGCCCCAAATGCCGTACCCCAGGCCGCCAGCCCCTGCGCACCTGCGGTGACAATGACGGTATCGAACTGCGCTGCCAGCTTGCGGGCGGCATCATCGGCACTCTGCAGGCAACAGACAGGATCGGTGCCCATCATCTCGGCCTCGACCGCGTTGACCACCAGAATATCAACCAAGGCTTTGAATGTGGGCGACAACGCGCGCGCCGGGGCGGCGTTCAACAGGACGGGAATGCCACGGGCGCGCGCCTCGGTGGCCGCCACCTGATTGACCGCATCGGGGATTTCGTTTTGCAGGATCAGAAGGGCCACATCAGCCCAAGCCGCCGGGCTGCGCAGAGCATCTGTGTCGATCATCAGGTTCGCTCCCGAAACGATGGTCGCCATATAGTCGCCCGCCGCATCCATGATCGCGACGCTCATTCCCGAAGGGGCATCACAGTCGACGACAAAGCGGTGATCAACGCCCGCTGCCGCCAAACCTTCGCGCAAGAAAGGTGCGAAGTTGTCCCGCCCGACCGCTCCGACCATCCGCGAGGCCGCCCCCTGCCGTGCACAGGCCACCGCCTGATTGCCGCCCTTGCCGCCGAATTTCGGATACCAGCGCGTGCCCACGGCGGTTTCGTCCTTGCGGGGCAGGTGGCTGGCTTCAACCATGATGTCATAG
>JBIHZO010000232.1:0-5861 GCA_044231405.1 Cypionkella sp.
CGCAATGGATTGTTCCAGCGCCACTTCGCCGCGCTCCAGCTGCGTGACAACGGTTTCAAGCGCCGCCATCGCCTCTTCAAACGACATCTCGGCCACTGTTTTTTCCGTCATCGCCCGCGCTCCTGCAAAACACCCACATGCGCCGCCACCGAAAGTGTCAGCGCATCCAGATTATAGCCGCCCTCAAGACAGGATACCACCCGGCCCTGACAGGTTGCATCGGCCACGTCGCAAATCCGCTCGGTCAGCCAGGCGTAATCCTCGGCCTGCCATTCCAGCCCGGCCAGCGGATCATCGGCATGAGCATCAAAGCCTGCGGAGATCAGGATCAATTCGGGCTTCCACGCCGCCAAAGCCGGAAGAATCCGCGCCTCGTAAGCCGCGCGCATGACGTCGCCTCCCGACCCTTCGCGCAGTGGCACATTCACAATCTGACCATGCGCCCCGGTTTCCGAAGCAGCCCCCGACCCCGGATAAAGCGGCATCTGATGGCTGGAGGCGAAGAAACAGCGCGCCTCATCCCAGATCAGATCCTGTGTGCCATTGCCATGATGCACGTCGAAATCCACAATCGCCACCCGCGACAGTCCGTGATGGTCCAACGCCCGTTTGGCGGCAATGGCCACGGTGCCGAACAGGCAAAAGCCCATCGCGGTTGCCGCTTCGGCGTGGTGACCGGGCGGACGGCAGGCGACGAAGGCGTTGCGCGCCTCACCTACCAGAACCGCATCCACCGCGGCTCCTGCCCCGCCAATCGCTTGCAACGCCGCCGCAAGACTGCCGGGCGAGAGGAAAGTATCGGCATCAAGCTGCGCCCAGCCCTCTTGGGGCAGTGCGGCCTCAATCCGCGCCAGATGGCGGGCCGGGTGGCAACGCAGAACTTCGGCCCGGTCTGCCAAAGGTGCCTCGCGCCGAATGATCGCCAGACCGGCAAGGCCATTGGCCACCGCCGCCAACCGTTCGACCCGTTCGGGATGACCCGGCGGTGTGATGTGGCCGAGGCCCGCGGGATGGCTGAAAACATGTGTCATCGATTCTTCTCGAATATTCTCTTCGGCTTGACGTCGATCAATCCCAATCACATTACAATATCGGAATATGTGCTGGAGGGTGATTCGTGGCATCCACGTTTCACCGTCCTGTCGCCAAGGAGCTAGGTCCTTCCCGACAGTAATTGATCTGATGGAGCAAAGCATGTTCAAACATAAACAATCAGTATCTAGTATCTAGTATCTCGAAAATTGCGACGGTTGCCCTTTTGATGGGAACAGTTGGAATCGGTGCGGCAGTGCTAACGTCTTTTTCCCACTCCCCCGCTTGGGCCGAAGGTGAGACCGAAGGCGGCAAGGGCGCTCAGGGCAAGGGTGACCAAGGCAAAGGCAAGGGTGAAACCGGTAGCCAGCAAGGTCAGGGCAATCAGGGTCAAGGCTCTGGTCAGGGCGGTCCAAGCACGGATTCGGATGGCCAAGGCCCGCAAGCCGGTGGTCCATCCTCTTCGGGCGGCGGCAAACCTGTTTGGGCGCAGGAGGGAATTCCAGAGGTTGAGTTGGGTCGGTTGAGTGTTGCCCGTTCGCCAGCAAAAGTATTGGATCGGTCGCTTGCCGAAGCCTTGGCCAATGTCACACCGGAACTGGTTAATTTCTATAACCTGAGCCTTCAAGAAGCGATCAGCAAACTGTCACTGGATTGGAACAATGTGGCAATTTACGACTCGCCACTTCAAAGTCTGGCCCTGCTGCGGGATATTCTAGCCGATGGTAAGATTTCGGTGCCGGGCGTGACCAACGACAATGAAACCCTGATGGCTTTGACGCTGGGTATCGCATCGGACAAGACGGTGCCAATCTCTGTCAATACTGTCATCGCGGTGACGACAATCTTGGGCTACCCGATGTCATTGGAACAGGCTGCGGCTTTGGCTGCAGATGCCGAAGCAATTCGTATTGCAGTGCTGGCCGGTCATGGTTAAGATTTTAGCAAAAGGTTGCTCCCTTTGACCCAATTCAAAGGGGGCAACTGGCACTTTAAGCGGCATCAGAAATTGTGCAGCTCAGGAGTCTTCATGTTAACGCAGATGGGACAGGGTCCTATATTAAAAGCAATACCGTCGCTTTCCCTTGGTTTGTGGCGTATCCTTCCAGTCGCGATGATGCTGGCCTTGCCGGCGACCTTCGCAACCTGGGCACACCCGGCGCTGGCGGAGACGGACGAGGGGCATGCCGACGAGGACGAAGGCAGCGGTGGCCACGGCAAGGGTCGCCATGGTCGCCACCACAATGTCGTTCCTCCGGTCAGCCCCCCAGTCGCCGAATCTGGAAATCAAGAGTCCGGCCGTGCCGGTTCTGGACGCAGTCTGGCGGGGGGCTACCTTCGGGCGGAAATGGGGCTGTTGCGCTCCCAACCCGACAATTCAAGCTGGCTGCCGCCCGGCTATCCTGTCGATCCACAGGTGTTTTTCGATCTTGGGTCTGACACGGGCGGTTTTGCCGGTCTGGCCATCGGTCAGGATTGGGGGAATGGCCTGCGCGGCGAAGTCGAATTGATGGGCTTTGGCTCAACGGAATTTTCTGGCCCATGGTCTTACACAGAGCCGGAAACCCCCGGTCCACATGCCAGCGTGACCGGATCCGTGCGATCAGTGGCGCTGATGGGCAACATATTTTACGAGCCCTTCCAAAACCGGAAAAGCAAGACAGTGCCCTATGTTATGATGGGCGTCGGCTTGGCTGACAACCAGATGTCGGACTGGACCAGGATCAATCCTGAAGTGGACCGCGAAGAGCGCAGCTTTGCAGGCGCATCCAACGCCGATCTGGCGTTGTCGGTGGGATTTGGTGTGTCGATGGAGGTGGGCAAGACCAAGAAGGGCGATCCGATGACCTTTGAAGTGGGGTATCGGTATTTCGACCTTGGGACCGCCCAAGGCGGCACCACGCCGCTGCCTGGAAGTGGACAAGGCGGCGAACCGGTTGGCGCACTGAAAATGAACCAGAGCAGCCAATTGATCAGCGTGGGCATTCGGATACCCTTGCGAGGCTTGTGACCGGGGGTCAATCCGGCTGCAGCATGTAGCCTTCACCGCGCACGGTTTGCAGATAACGCGGCTGCTTTGGATCATCCTCGATCTTGCGGCGCAGGCGCGTGATCTGCACATCGACAGCGCGCTCCTGCCCGCCACCCTCTTCGCGGGGCATATCGCCGACAAGCTTGTCCCGGCTGACCGCCACACCCGGCGCGGCGGAAAAGACCCGCATCAGCGCCGCCTCTGTCGCGGTCAGACGGATCAGCTCAGCCCCACGCCACAGCTCGCCCCGGTCCATGTCATAGCGCACAGAGCCCATATGCAGCACCTTGGGCGCAGCCGCATTGGGCTTGAGCAATGGCACCCGGCGCAGAATGGCGTTGATGCGCAGCAGCAGTTCCTTGGGTTCAAACGGCTTGATCAGGTAATCATCCGCGCCTGCCTCAAACCCCTCGATCCGGTTGGCGGTTTCGCCCTTGGCGGTCAGCAAAAGGATCGGCACAGTCATGGTTTTGCGCAAATCACGGGTCAGCGCGATGCCATCCTCACCCGGCATCATCACGTCCAGCACAATCATGTCAAATTCCAGCCCGCCCAGAAGCCTGCGCGCCTGCGCGGCGTCGCGCGCCACCGACACCAAAAAGCCATTGCGGATCAGGAATTTCTGTAACAACCCGCGAATGCGTTCATCATCGTCCACCACCAGCAGATGGGCCAAGGGTTCGGTCATTGGCTGCTCTCCTTCAGACCCTGATACTGGCGACGCTGATCCTGATCCATCATCGCCTCTAGCACGGTCCGAAAGCCCTGCACAGCCTGCGGCCCTGCCGCGCGATAGGCCGCCCGCATGCGCGCGCGTTGGGCGTCGGACAAAGCCCGCTCCAGTGCCGCGCCCTTTTCGGTCAAGTGAAGATGGCGTTCCCGCTTGTCCTTTTTCCCCACCCGCGCCTCAACCAGACCATCCTCGAACAAGGTCCGCAGCACCCGATTCAACGACTGCTTCGTCACCCCCAAAATCGTCAGCAGATTGCCCACCGTTGTGCCCGGGCTGCGGTTGATGAAATGCACGGCGCGATGGTGGGCGCGGCCATAATCCATGCCCTCCAGAATGCGATCCGGGTCCAATGTAAATCCGCGATAGGCAAAAAACATCGCCTCGATGCCCTTGCGCAATTGCTCATCCGTCAGGAAAAGCAGGCTTTCTCCGGTCTGGTTGGTTTCGGCCATCAAAGTCCCCCCTGAGGTGAATTTAAGTCAGCCTTGTTGACATTCCAAGACACAACTGTTAGCCCGACGTCGATTTCGCGCAACATTATGTCCATATCGGACCTATAAGGCGCAACATTCGCAAAATGGGGGCCAAAATGGCTGGATACGACGATCGTGACGGGTTCATCTGGATGGATGGCAGGCTGGTGGAATGGCGCTCGGCCAATGTCCATATCCTGACCCATGCGCTGCACTATGCCTCGTCGGTTTTCGAAGGCGAACGCTGCTACAATGGCCGCATTTTCAAATCGGTCGAACACTCGGAACGCCTGCGCAAATCCGGTGAATTGCTGGATATGGACCTGCCCTATTCGGTGGCGGAAATTGAAGCCGCCAAAGAGGCCACGCTGAAGGCCAACAACCTGACCGACGGCTATGTGCGCGCTCTGGCTTGGCGCGGCGCGGGCGAAGATATGGGCGTGGCGTCCAAGAAGAACCCGATCCGGATGGCTGTGGCGGTCTGGTCCTGGGGCAACTACTATGGTGACGCCAAGATGAAGGGTGCGAAACTCGACATCGCGAAATGGAAGCGGCCCAGCCCGGAAACCATACCTCATGCGGCCAAGGCAGCGGGGCTTTACATGATCTGCACCATGTCCAAACATGCCGCCGAGGCGAAGGGGTGTTCCGATGCCATGATGTTCGACTATCGCGGCTATGTGGCAGAGGCGACGGGTGCGAACATCTTCTTCGTCAAAGATGGCGAGGTTCACACACCCCTGCCCGACGCCTTCCTGAACGGTATCACCCGCCAGACCGTGATCGGCATGCTGCGCGCCAAGGGCGTGACAGTGCATGAACGCCACATCATGCCAGCCGAGTTGGAGGGGTTTCAGCAATGCTGGCTGACCGGCACCGCAGCCGAGGTCACCCCGGTCGGGCAGATTGGCGAATACAACTTTGAGGTGGGTCAAATGACGAAAGACATTTCCACCGATTATGAAGCGCTGGTACGGGCCTGAACCGCAGAGTTTCTTTGCAAAAAAAGGCGCGCCAGACAGGCGCGCCTTTCTTTTTCAAACCTGCCGCCCCCGCGCAATACGGACATATTCCACCACCCGGCGGTTGTCGTCTGCGCGCGTCATCGGCCGTTGCCAGGCTTTGCCCCATGCGGCCTCTGCCCGGTCGCGGGCGATGCGCAGAAAGTGCTGCATCCGACCGCCATTCGACACCCTTTGGTGATCGGTTATATGTTTGGCCATGGTCCGACTCCTGTGTTTGGGTTGCAAAAACAGGTTAGCACGTTTCGCCCGACCTTTCAGGGCGCAATGTCTGAGGTGGCTGACCGCCGCCCATGACCGCAGCATCAAACGGCAGAAAATCCCCCATCCACGAACAACTGCGTTCCGGTGATGAATTCCGCGTCATCCGACGCCAGATACAGCGCCGCCCGCGCTATGTCTTCGGGCTGGCCAAACCGCCCCTGCGCCGCCTTGATGGCTGCCTCCGATGCATCCACGCCCAGCGCCGTCAACTCACGCACCTCACGCAACCCGTGCGGGGTTTCGATGAAACCGGGGCAGACAGCGTTGCAGCGGATACCCCGATCCCGGAACTCCACCGCAATCGC
>JBIHZO010000234.1:0-5783 GCA_044231405.1 Cypionkella sp.
CGATGTCGGACCCGGCAAAATACCGCACCCGCGAAGAGGTGCAGAAGATGAAAGATGAAAAGGACGCCATCGAACATGTGCGCGACCTTTTGCTGAACTCCGGCCTTGCGTCGGATGACGACCTGAAGGCGATCGACAAAGAGATCAAGGAAGTCGTGAACGCCAGCGCCGAGTTTGCCAAAGCCAGCCCAGAGCCGGAGCTTTCCGAGCTTTGGACCGACATTTACGCCTGAGGGGGAGAAAACCATGGCAGTTGAAGTTCTTATGCCGGCGCTTTCTCCGACGATGGAGGAAGGCACGCTGGCAAAATGGCTGGTGAAACCCGGTGATGTGGTCAAATCGGGGCAGATCATCGCGGAAATTGAGACCGACAAGGCGACGATGGAGTTCGAGTCCGCAGATGATGGCATTGTGGGCCGGATTCTGGTGGAAGAAGGCTCGGCTGGCGTCAAAGTGAACACGCCGATCATGGTTCTGGTCGAGGCGGGTGAAGCGGCAGATGCGGCGGCGGCCCCGGTTGCGGCGGCGGCTGTGGTTGCCCCGGTGGCTGTGGTTGCCCCGGTGGCGGCAGCTGCGGTGGTGGCTGCGGCTCCGGTTTCGGTGGTGTCCAAGGCCAGCCCGGATTGGCCGGAAGGCACCGTCATGAAACAGATGACCGTTCGTGAGGCTTTACGTGAGGCGATGGCCGAGGAAATGCGCGCCAACCCGAACGTCATGCTGATGGGCGAAGAGGTGGGCGAGTATCAGGGCGCTTACAAGATTTCCCAGGGTTTGCTGGACGAATTTGGCCCCAAGCGCATCGTCGATACGCCGATCACCGAGATGGGCTTTACCGGCATTGCCGTTGGAGCTGCCTGGGGTGGCCTGAACCCGATTGTCGAGTTCATGACCTTTAACTTCGCGCTGCAAGCCATTGACCACATTCTGAATTCGGCGGCAAAGACCAATTACATGTCAGGTGGCCAGTTGGGGTGCCCGATCGTGTTTCGTGGGGCCAACGGTGCGGCAGCCCGGGTTGGGGCGCAGCACAGTCAGGATTTTACGGCCTGGTATGCGGCCATTCCAGGCCTGCGGGTGGTGATGCCGTACTCGGCATCCGATGCCAAAGGTCTGCTGAAATCGGCCATCCGGGATCGCAATCCGGTGATTTTCCTTGAGAATGAAATCCTGTACGGGCGCTCTTTCGAAGTGCCGGTGCTGGACGATTTCACCATCCCCTTCGGCAAGGCCCGTATCTGGCGCGAAGGCACGGATGTGACCATCGTGTCGTTTGGCATCGGCATGACCTATGCGCTGGAGGCGGCGGATCAGTTGGCCAAGGATGGCATTTCGGCCGAAGTGATTGATCTGCGCACCCTACGCCCGATTGATTACGACACGGTTCTGGCGTCGGTACAGAAAACCAACCGCTGTGTGACTGTGGAAGAAGGCTTCCCCGTGGGCTCGATTGGGGACCATCTGGCAAGCACGATCATGCAGCGGGCGTTCGATTATCTCGATGCGCCGGTGATCACTTGCACCGGCAAGGATGTGCCGATGCCCTACGCCGCCAACCTTGAAAAGCTGGCCTTGGTGACGACCGCAGATGTGGTCGCCGCTGTCAAATCTGTTTGCTACCGCTGAGGAGGGAAAAATGGCGATTGAAATTTTGATGCCGGCACTTTCTCCGACGATGGAGGAAGGCACGCTGGCCAAATGGCTGGTGAAAGAGGGTGATGTGGTCAAATCGGGCCAGATCATCGCGGAGATTGAGACAGACAAGGCGACAATGGAGTTCGAGTCTGCCGATGATGGCATCTTGGGCCGAATTTTGGTGGCCGAGGGTACGGCAGGCGTGAAGGTGAACACGCCGATTGCGGTGCTGGTTGAGGATGGCGAATACGCGGCTGCGGCTGCGGCCCCGGCTCCGGTCAAGGCTGCCAACCCTGTTGCGGTTGCGGTTGCGGTGCCGGTGGCTGCGGTTGCGGCATCGGTCGTGGTCGCACCCAAGCCTGCTGGCGCTCGGGTGTTTGCTTCGCCTTTGGCGCGGCGTATCGCTGCCGAGAAGGGCCTTGATCTGGCAGGCGTACAGGGGTCTGGCCCGCATGGGCGGATCGTCAAAGCCGATGTTGAGGGCGCAAAAGCAGTCGCGGTTGTGGCGGTTGCAGCACCTGTTGCTGCAGCGAAGGCAGCGGCTCCGGTCGCGGCTGTGATGCCCTCTGGTCCGTCCACGGAAATGGTCTTGAAAACCTATGCCGATCGGCCGTTTATCGAAATCAAGCTGGACGGCATGCGGAAAACGATTGCCGCCCGTTTGACCGAAGCCAAGCAGACTGTGCCGCATTTCTATCTGCGCCGCGAAATCGAGTTGGATGCGCTGATGGCGTTCCGGGGGCAGTTGAATGCCAAGCTGGAAAGCCGGGGCGTGAAACTGTCGGTGAACGATTTCATCATCAAGGCCTGCGCGTTGGCGTTGCAACAAGTGCCAGCAGCAAACGCGGTTTGGGCGGGCGACCGGGTCTTGCAGTTCAAGAAATCGGACGTCGCCGTTGCTGTGGCGATTGAAGGCGGGTTGTTCACTCCGGTTTTGCGCGACGCCGAAGGCAAATCTTTGTCTGCACTTTCCTCCGAGATGAAAGATCTGGCAAAACGTGCGCGGGACCGGAAACTGGCCCCGCATGAATATCAAGGTGGCAGCTTTGCGATTTCCAATCTGGGAATGTTTGGCATTGATAACTTCGACGCCATCATCAACCCACCGCATGCCGCGATTTTGGCTGTCGGGGCGGGGGTCGCGAAACCGATCGTCAAGGATGGCATCGTGGTGGTTGGCACAGTGATGTCGGTCACTTTGTCGGTTGATCACAGGGTCATTGACGGGGCGATGGGCGCGCAACTGCTGACGGCGATCAAGGATCACCTTGAAAATCCTCTGGCGATGCTGGCGTAAACGTCTGGTTTGGAATGAAGAAAGGCCCCGCAGAGTGATCTGCGGGGCCTTTCTTTTGCAATGCGGTTTGGCTGCATTGATCTCCGGGGCTCTGCCCCGGACCCCGGGATATTTAAAGACAGATGAAGCCAAATTTTAGACAAATTGTGGGGAAGTTGTCAGATCTCGCCGTTTATCAACTGATCCATCGTCACCGACGGCTGCGCGCAGCCCGCCTCGCCCACCACACGAGCCGGAACGCCTGCGACGGTGGTGTTGTGCGGCACGTCCTGCAAAACCACAGACCCTGCTGCAATGCGCGAGCAGTGGCCAACATGGATGTTGCCCAGCACTTTGGCCCCTGCCCCGATCATCACGCCATTGCCGATCTTGGGATGACGGTCGCCGTCTTCCTTGCCGGTGCCGCCCAGAGTGACCGAATGCAGCATCGAGACATTGTCGCCCACCACGGCGGTTTCACCGATCACGATGGAATGGGCATGGTCGATCATGATGCCTTTGCCGATCTTCGCTGCCGGGTGGACATCGACGCCGAACACTTCGGACACACGCATCTGCACAAAGTATGCCATGTCGCGGCGGCCCATCTGCCAAAGCCAGTGGCCGATGCGGTAGGCCTGGATCGCCTGGTAGCCCTTGAAAAACAAGATTGGCTGGATGAACCTCAGGCAGGCAGGGTCACGATCAAACACCGCCGTCACATCAGCGCGGGCAGACTGTCCCAGTTCCGGATCGGATTCGTAGGCCTCATCCGCGATCTCCCGCAGAATTTGTTCTGACATCTCGCCCGAGGCCAGCTTTAACGAAAACCTGTATGCCAGCGCACGCTCCAGGGTTGGATGGTGCAACAGGCTGGAATGGACCAGACCACCCAGCAGTGGTTCAACGCGCACCATGTCGAACGCTTCTTCGCGCACCCGGCTCCAGACCGGGTCCAGCGCGGATAGTTTTGCTTTTGTCTCGGCCATGGTTGCCCTCCGTCTCTTGCTGCAGTCTAGCACATGGGGCGAGGTGGCAACAGTGCCAAGGGCGTTATGGATCTCCGGTCCGCCTGCGCCGCACTGAAAGCGTTGCGCAAAGGCGGGCCAAGGCATCGAGCATTCTGGGATCGGCAAGATCGGCGGAACCGGGCGAGGCCATAGCCAACGCACGCGCCATCAGGCTGCCGTTCCCCCATTGTGGATGGGGACGCCCAAACCGTTTGGCGTAGCGATGGGCTGCATCGGCCTGGCGGATCAGCATCTGACTGGCATCCGCAGGATAGCTGGAGGCGCTGATCACTTTGGCAGCCGCGATCAGGTCACCGATCATCACACGGCGCATGGCCTACAGCGCCACATCGATACTGCGGAAAGGCCCGGGACCAAACCGCTGCGACACTTGCGCCACCGCAACCGTCACAGTGCCCACAGCCGCATCGCTCATTTGTTGGGCGGCGGTGTATGTCCATGCCGGTGCAGAGACGGCCACTTCGCGCAACAGGTTGGCTCCGCTTTGGACACGCAAAACGTAAGCCTCTGTCGTCTCTGCCAGCGGCACCTCCCACGATTGCCAGCTGTCACCGTCAACACGGCTGCGGCGGATCCAACCAATATGCAGATCACTGTTTGCCTGGCGTTCAGCCGTCAAATGGACGACGGCATAGGGGCGCAAACCAATGCCGTCGAAGGCTTCAACCCGCAGCACCGTTGCAGCACTGTTGTAGCCACGATCCGCTGGGCCAAACCGATAGTGGCGACCCAAGCCACGTGCGGAAAGCGGCATCTCGATTTGCTGCAGGGCGGCCGAGATCAGCACAAAGGTGCTGCCGATGGGCCACAAAGCGGGCTGGATGCCATCAGTTCCAACCTGACCGCGCAGGCGCAAATTGATTTCATAGGTTTTCGGTCCAACCAGAGTAGCTGTGGCAAACTGAAACACTTCCCAGTTTGCGGCGCTGCCGTCGCCAATCGCCGCCACATTCGCGCCAGACAGGATTGCGCTTTGTGGGGCCGATGACAAGGCCCCGGACTCGATGCGCACGCGCAAAGCCGCTCCACGATCCCAACGACCAGCGGATGACGCAAGAAGGTCTGTTTCAGTCAAGCCGATCACAGCGGCTTTGTTCAACAGTGTGTTCATCGCGTAGCCGTCGTCGGACAAGGCCGACCAAACCGCCACCGGCCCCGGCCAAGGCGTCGCAGTGGCACAGGCGTAGGGAACATGCGCTGCCTCGGTTCCGGTCAGCAAAGGCAAGTCCAGAAACAGCGGATAAACGGGCAGTGGGGCCAGATATGGCACCCAACTGCGTGGCTGTGTGGCGACACTGGCGGGTTCATAGACCAAAGGATCAATGCGCACGGCTTCAATCAATTGACTGTCCGATTGTTCAATGCGGTCGATGCGGTAGACCTGACCATTTAGACCAACAGTGTCGCCAGCGCCGAGTCCAAGCTGTGACCGAGGCAATGCAAAGCGGGCCGTATCACGCCCAACCCGCGCCTCAGCCATCCAGCGCTCGGCCATCACCGAGGCCTCGGATGCGGTCAGCACCAATGGGATTTCGCTTTGCGAAATCACGTCACTTGAATTGTCCGGGAAGGAAGCGTCAGCGGTGGCAATGGCAAAATCGCCCTCTGCCTCAAGGTAGGATACCCGCAACTTCATCGGGGTTTCCATGTCAGCGGCCCGGCTGGTTTCCAGCGCGCCATCAATATCTGCGCTGATTGCCAGAAACGCAGGATCGACCAGCTGTGCCCTGGTTCCGTTGCGCTGGCGAAACTGAACCTTGCCCTCACGTTCCACGACTTCGGTCGGATAAGCCAGCAACAGCGGCTGTAAAATGGCCCGCGCGGTCGTCACGTCACTGATGCTG
>JBIHZO010000235.1:0-5777 GCA_044231405.1 Cypionkella sp.
TTCTGTTTGATCCGAATGTCATCCGGCAGGAAGTGGCGCTGATTGCCGGTTTCCTGCCGCCTGACGCCTATACCCTGATCAACACGCAGGTCGAGGCGTTGCTGGCCGTCAACACCAGCAGCCTCGGCTGGGCCACCCTGCTGTCCACCCTGTTTGCCCTGTGGTCGGCGCGCGCCGGGGTGGCGGCGCTGATCCGTGGCCTGAACGCCATTCACCACTTGCCCAACCGCTCGGGCCATTGGCACCAGTTGCGGGCGATCGTGCTGACCTTCATCATCGTAGGACTGGTGTTGGCGGCGCTGGTGCTGGCTGTCGTTCTGCCACTGATCTTTGCCTATATGCCGTTTGCCGAGCAATATTCGGGGGCGCTGGCAAAATCGAATCTGCTTTGGGGCCTGATGGCGGGCGCGATGGCCGTCGGTCTGGCCTACCGCCTTGGCCCCAACTATCCAACCCACCGGCCGCCCCTGCTGTCCTGGGGCCTGTTGGTGGCTCTGATCCTGTGGTTTCTGGCCACACGCGGCTTCATGCTTTATCTGGCCAACTTCCCCTCTTACAACCGCGTCTACGGCTCTATCGGCGCGGTCGCCGCCCTGCTGATGTGGCTCTATGTCAGCGCTTATGCCGTGCTTTTGGGGGCCGCCGTGGACGCCGAACTCAGCCGCCGCAAGCGTCCGTAGATTTTATCGCAGATCCTTCACCTGTCTGAAAATATCCCATGGGGTGCGACGCGCCGGGTCCACCTTCCAATGGAAGGCGGTCAGCGTCGAACGCCCAATCTGCAAAGAGCGGGCCGGGCAGGGGTGCGCCCCCCTGTGGACGCCTTCAAAGCCAACCGCCCTCAGTAGTCTTTTTCCAACACCACACCCAATCCGGCCGTGCCATCCGAACTCGCCCGTCCGCGCAAGATAAGCGAATCGGTCACATCCAAATTCAGGTTGATCTGGCTTTGCCCGGCCTGGTCCACTGTCACTTCGGTATAAATGCTTTCGGTGATGTACTTGCCCGCCGTCACCGAAGCCCCGCCCGCCGCGTCGGTTTTCACGTCCAGATTGTCCAGCCCAAACACATCGCGCAGCCGACCCACCACACCTTCGCCGCCTTTGCCCGCCAACGTCGCCACTGCATTGGCCAGCTGCAAGGCCTGCAACACCGACAGGTCCTGAAGCGTTTGCCCGAACAGCAACTGTGCCAGCACCTCTTCCTCGGGCAGCTGCGGTGATGAGGTGAAGGTCACCTTCGGGTCCGTCGCGGGCCCCTCGATCAAAACGCCGCTGGTGATGCCGTCGTTGTCAATGCTGGCCACGATGCGCAGGAACGGCACCAAAGCGCCTTCCATCTGCAACAGCGCCTCGGACAATTCCAGTCGCTTGCCCAGAATTTCCAACCGCCCCCGGATCAGGTTGAACGCGCCCACGGGCTGCACCGCCGCAGTGCTGCCCAAAAGCCGCAACTCGCCACCCAGTTCGGCGTCCAGCCCCCGCCCGCGCAGGAACAGTCGGTTGGGCGCGGACAAGGTGACGTCCAGGCCAAAGGCTGGGCCCGTAACGCCGGCACGCGCCGCATCGGCAATCAACCCGGCGCGGTCCCGTGTGGCGCGCACATCGCTCGGTTCATTCACATGCTGCAACCCCGGCAACCCGCCCGCGCCGCCAAACCCGGTTGACGGTACCCGCAGTTCCGTCTCGGTCAACGCGATCCGCCCCGCGATCGTCGCACCACCGGCCAGGGGCCCTTGCATCGTCAGCCCACCATTCAGCGTCGCCTCGTAAAGATCAGGGTCGCGCAGCGTCACATTGCGCACATCAATCGCCAAGTCCCCGTTGAACGGCGCCTCCAGATCAGCAGAGCCATTGACCGCAATCTGTCCGCCCGAAGTCACCTCTGCGGTGCCCGACAGAACCATCCGCCCCCGTGCCAGATCGGCCTTGCCATTGATGCCCTGAAACGCAAAGTTCTGCCCCGGATCGGCCAGCCGTCCTTCTGTCAACGCCACCGGACCGGAAACCGACGCCAAATCCAGCGGCCCGTTCAGGCGCAGATCGAACCCCAGCCGTCCCGAAATCGCGCGCGGCGCCACAAACGCATTGCCCAGAGCGGCCTGCGCCGTGCCCTTGATCGCCAGGTCTGCCGACCCAAATCCCGGCGCGATCTGCCCCTTGACGGTGGCGTCAATCTGCCCCGGCCCCTTGCCCGCCAGATCAAGCTGTACGCCCGCCGCGTTTTGCACTGCCCGCCCCGTCACCACCAACGCGCCGGGGAATTCCGGCAGCAACAGAGCCAGATTCTTCAGCCGCGCCGTCAGGGCCACCGTTTGTTGGCCGCCCTGACTGTCGCCCGTCGCCTGCGCCTCAAGCTGCGGGTTGCTCAGATCGGCACGCTCCACCAACAGCACGCCATCCGTCACCGCCAAGACCACATTGACCCGGCTTTCGCCCGCCAACAGCGTGTCGGCCTGCGCCTGCCCGAGGCCCAAACCCTGTCCCGTGGCATCAAAGGTCACGCGCCCGGCGGTCAAAGTACCGGTCAACGCGGCTGTACCGGCAATCCTGCCGCGATAGCCATTGCCCAGACTGCGCAGGTCCTTGAAATCAAGGTCCGCCACAATGTCGCTGCCCGTCGTGGCCAAACGCCCGCTGGCCGTGGCGGTCAGACTCGTCGCGCTCACTTTCAGAGACCGCAACGTCGTTCCGCTGGTGTCGCGCAGCACCGATGCGTCAATGGTTGCCGCCCCGCGCAGCAGGCTGTCCACTTCGGGAATGCCCACCCGCATGTCCTGCCCCGAGGCACTGCCCTCAAGGTCAAACGCCCCGGTGATCGGACTGCCATTGCCGTGGAACTCAATCTTTGCCGCCCCGGCCAAGGGTTGCCCGGTCAGATCAGACAGCCGCGACAGGTCGGCGACCGTCGCCGTCGCCCGCCCCGCCAATTGCAGCGCATCATCCAGACCCGCAACCGTGCCCGCCACAAAAGCGCTGTAGCCATCACCCGTCAAGTTGAGCTTGGACAGGGTGACAACGCCGTCACCTTCGCGCCAGAAGCCCAAGGCATCGCCCCAAACCACATTGCCCAAAGCGCGCGCCAAGGCGGCATCGGTTGGCTCCAACCCCTCGGCGGCAAAGCGCAACGTGCCGTCCACCTGCCGCGCGCCACCCGCCCGCGCAATGCGGCCCGACCCCGTCAGTTGCAGCGCACTGGCCCGGAAATCGGCGCGATAAAGGCCGTTCAGAGCCACGTCTGCCGACCAGCCTTCGCCTTGCGTGGCGTCATAGCCCAGCGTCAACTCGGCGCGATCCACCCGCACCGGCTGTTCGGTGGTCAGCGGCAACAACACCGCCGATCCGTCTGGCGCCGCAATCTGCCCCACCAGACTGAACTGTTGCGGCAAGCCATCGGCTGCCAGCATCAGCGCGCCGTTCAGATGCAGCGCCTTGGCGTTGAGGTCCAGTTCGGCCAGATCAAGCCGCCCATCCGGCCAACGTTGGCCTTTTGTGGTCAGCGTCACCGCATTGCCAAAAAATTCGGCATAGGCGGGCAGGAACAGCGGCGCCAGATCGCCCGCCAGATCGGCGCTGAACGCCGTCGCGCCATCGGCTTGCCCGGTCAGTTGCACCTTGCCCGCCAACCGGTCCACATCATCGGTGGTCAGCGCCACGGCGGCGGCGAAATCAGACAGCGGCCCCGTGCCCTTGATCGTCAGTGCCACTGACGGATCACCCGGCAGGCCCAGCAGGGTCGAAGCAATTCCGCCCGCAGCCTCTGAGGCATCCAGATCAATCGACAGCCGCTGCCCGGCGTTGGCATAGCTGGCGGTCAAGGCAATTTGGCCCTCTGGCCCATCGTCGGTCCGTGTCAGCAGCAGGTTCCCCGCGCCTTCCCCCCCGGCCAAGGACAGCGAAGCCTCAATGCTGCCCTCAATCGCGGTGCCCAGAACGCTGGCCCCCAAAACGATCCTTTCCGCAGCAATGGTGCCGATTTCCACCGACACCGGCAGTTCGGGCAATGCAAATGTTCCGGCCTCTGCCGCGGGCGCATCTTCGGACACTGGCATCCGGTCCAGAATGATCTCGCCCGCCGTCAGCGCGTTCACCGACACGTTGCCCGAAAACAGTGCCGCGCGGTTCCAGTCCAGCGCCACATCGCGCAGCGTCAGCCAGACGCCATCGGCATCGGCAATCGTCATCTCGGCAATGCTGGCTTGGGACGACAAGGCACCCGCAAAGCCGGTGATCGTCACCTTGCGCGCATCGCCTGACAGATTGTCCTCCAGCAAGGCCGTCAGATAGCTGCGGTCATCGGTCTGCGCCGTCGCCTGCAAGGGCAGCAAAACCGCCAGAATGCCCACAAACCGCCGCATCAGAACGCCTGCCCCAAGCCAACGTAAATCTGCAACCCCTCACCCGTGTCGCCGCCCACCGGCACGGCCAGATCCAATCTGATCGGGCCCACCGCTGTCGCATAGCGCACCCCCAGACCCGCCCCGGCATGCCAGCCGCCCGCGTTGTCAAAGAAAGAGTTCACATCCACTCGCCCCACATCGACAAAACCCACCACGCCGATGGTGTCCGAAACCTTCACCCGCGCCTCTGCCGACGCCGCCATGAACAAGGTGCCGCCGGTCTTGTATTCGACGGCGGACAAGTCCCGCAATACGTTGACGCCAAGCGATTGATAGGGCTGCCCCCGCACCGTGCCGCCCCCGCCCGAGTAAAACAAATAGTCCCGCGGCGTTCCCAAAAGGCTGGACCCGATCACCGCCCCGGCCTGAAACCGCGCTGCCATCACCACGCCGTCCTCGGCCCCGAACGCCTTGTAGCCGCGCGCGTCCAGCTTCAACCGCGCGCCGCTGTCGGTGATGCCAAAGCCCAGAAACGGTTTCGCCTCGGCCTCAAGGTAAAATCCCTTGGTTGCATTCGCCTTCACGTCGCGCCTGTCCCAGATCGCCGAAACCGGCAGAGACAAAGCGCGATAGGTCAGCGTGCCGGCCGGATCAGTGATCTTGCTGTAATCATAGGCAAATCCCGCCTTGGCCGACAGCTCATTGGTGAACACATGTGTCAACGTGGCCGCGACATCAAACAGATCGGCCTCGAAATCGTCTTCGTCCAGATGCCGGACGTTGCCGCCAAAACCCAGCGTGGTATCCACCGTGAACGTCGCCGGGCGATCCAGCGTGATGCCAAGCCCGTAATCAACGCCGCCCGATTGCACGCCGATGTTCAAGACCTCACCGCTGATGGTCAGCCGTTCCGCGCCGCCAAAAAGGTTCCGGTGCAGCCATGACCCGTTCAGCGTCAGCCCGTCAAAACTGGCGATTTCGGCAGCAAAGCTGTAGCGCCGCCGCTTTTGCTCCACCACTGTGGCGGTGATGCCCAACAGATCGGGCCGGGTCACATCCGCGTCTTCGACCAGCGTCACCGATTTGAAGACGCCGGTGCGGCGCAGGCGGTTTGTGGCCCGGTCCAGCTCTTCGGGGCTGAACACCTCCCCCTCGGGCAGGCCGGCGATCGCACGGATCCGGGCTTCGCGCATCCGCTCCTGCCCGGTGATCACCAATCGGCCAAAACGCAAACGCGGGCCCGGCGTCAGCGTTACATCCGCCGACAAAGTCGCGCGCGCATGATCGGCAGACAGGTTCTGCCCGGCCACTTCTGCCTTGGCATGTCCCATTTCGCGCCAGCCGTTCACCCCCGCCGTCACCGCCTCCAGCACCACGCCGCTTTCGGCGGTCTGGCCAATCGCGAACTCCTTCGGCAACTTGGTGCCCGCCGCCGTCG
>JBIHZO010000236.1:0-5746 GCA_044231405.1 Cypionkella sp.
GTTAAGATATAGCCACCGTCGATAAAGCTGGTCGAACCCAGAAGATTCCCGAAATAGGCGGCGCCAAAGCTTTCATTCGCTGCCAGCGTATAGGCGTAGGGCGCTCCCACGCTTTCAACATCAAGAACATCGAGGATTCCGGCAAGTGCCGCATCCACAGCGATGAAGCTGGAACTCCCCAGCAGCAAAGTGGCAACAACGATTTTCTTATGCATGACTGCTCCGCCGGATCGATTGAAAATTGGATCATGCTTCAGTGACCAAGCACAGCTTGCGCTACTCTCTTCGCTTGCTGGTGTCCAAAACCCATTGGAGATATATTCGTACCTTCCGGATATTATTGATGACACCAACCCTGCGCCCGTTGCAGAATAACGCACATAATTTCGATGCCGTTAAGTCGTTTGTACCGGCGGTGGTGGAAAGTGTTTTGCTTCTCTCGGCCCATTGCTGACTGTTGCGCACATTTTCCGCCGCTGTGCAGCAAACCCGTAGGTCGCCGTTGGAAGGTGACGTCGCGCGCCCGCGTCGGCTTGCAACCGCCTCGAGGATATGGAACTCACTTCGGCATGGTGCCATCCCCGCCTTCAAGCGTCGGACTTGTCCCATATCGCAGGCCGCGACCATTCTTCGGATATTCAGAAGCTAAGGGTGCTGACGTGGATGTAAAACCATCACAGGCGACAGGAAATGCCGCCATGCATTACGTCGCGTGGCAGCTGTCGAGGAAGGGCTGGAACGTGATGCCCACGACGCGGAATGCGAAGGGGAGCGACCTGTACTGCGCGAACGACGCTGAGACCATTATTTTCGGGGTACAAAGCAAGGGCCTGACCAAGAGAGCTCCGGTCGGACTGGGATCGAACCTGGGAAGCCTTCGGTCGGACTGGTGGATCATTACGAGCAACTCGAAATCCGACGATCCGACCTGCTTCATAATGACCCGCGAAGAGGTCGCAGAGCTTTGCTTTCACAGTGATCCGGCAAAAAGCCGCACCGGGGTGCGGTCATACTGGCTCCAATCAAAGGCTTACGATCAGCCACAGTTCAGGGATGCATGGCACCGGCGTTCCACCCTGCAGACCTGACAGTTTATGTCGTTGAACAGTGGGAAAGATCGCTGTGGGTATGAACTTCGGATCAAGGCCCAAAGCGGTCGGTCGACCGCCTCAAACTTGAGCGCCTGTCTTCCGCAAAGCCGCTGCTTCACATATGTTGCATGAACTGGGCCACCCACACTCAGCGCAGCAGGACGACAGGCACCTTGCATGCCCGGATCATCGCCGTGGTCATCGATCCAATGATCATACTGTGGATGCGGCTGTGGCCATAGGCGCCCATGACCAGCAGGTCGCATCGCGCCTCGTCCACAAGCTTGCTCAGGGTGGTTTCGGGCTGGCCGGGCAGGATGGACGTTTCTGCCTCGATCCCGGCCGCCTTCAGCATCGCCTTGGCGTCTGCCAAGCCCTTGGTCACCTCGGGCGTGGCATGACCCACGGTGACAACATGCACCGCGAGACCTTGAAACAGCGGGCTTCGGGCGATGTGATCGACCGCCTTCATGGCAGACGCCCCGCCATCATAGGCAACCAGAACCTTTGCAATCGGCTTGAACGTACGCGCAGCGATGAACACCAGCTTGTGGCTGGCCCGCACGATGCGTTCGAGGTTCGACCCCAGATGGCCCTTGGCGAAGTCAGCCGCCTCGCCACGCTTGCCGATCACGACCACGCGCGCGTCAGCTTCCACATCGGCCACGGCCTCAACCACGTCGCCATGACGCAAACGGGCTGTGACTTCGGTGACCTCCGCCTTTTCAAGGATTGCCTGCGCCTCCTCCAGGATCGCGCGGCCGCGTTGGCTGATCAGCTTGGCGCGCTGTGCATCCAGTTCCGCCAGTTCCTCCATCAGGGACGTGCGCGCGCCCAAGGCGATTGCACCGGAATGGTCCTGCGTATCGGCAGCCTCGCGGCTGCCAAGAACGTGGATCAATTCCACCGGCGCGCCGGTGCGCTGCGAAATCCACGCGGCGTGGTCGCAAATACTGGTCGAATAGATTGAGCCATCAACGAGGGCGATGATTTTCTGTGGGGTTCGGTCATGCTCATTCCCCCCTCAATGCGCCATCAGCTTGTCGACAGCACCCGGCTTGTTATGGATGGCCAACTTGTCGACGATCGTCTCGGTGGCTTCGTTCATGCCGACGATCTCGACCTCGGCGCCGTCGCGGCGGAACTTCAGCACCGCCATGTCCAGCGCCTGCACAGAACTGATGTCCCAGATATGCGCGGCGGACACGTCGATCACCACGCGGTCGAGCGCCTCCTTGAAGTCGAAGGCGTTCATGAAATCCTCGACCGAACCGTAAAAGAGCTGACCCTCGACCCTATAGGTTCGCGCGCGCCCGTCCTTCGAGATGACCGAGGTGACCGTGAGCAACTGCGCGATCTTGCCCGCAAAGAAGATGCCGGACAGCAGCACCCCCACCAGGACCCCGATGGCAAGGTTATGGGTGTAGACCACCGTCACCACCGTCGCGATCATCACGATGGAGGACGACCGGGGATGCACCCGAAGGTTCTTGATCGACGACCAAGAAAAGGTGCCAATCGACACCATGATCATAATCGCCACCAGCGCGGGCATAGGGATCTGCGCCACCCATTCCCCAAGGAAAACCACAAGGATCAGTAGCACGAACCCGGCGGTAAAGGCCGACAATCGCCCGCGCCCACCCGATTTCACGTTGATCATCGACTGTCCGATCATTGCACATCCGGCCATCCCGCCGATGAACCCGGTCGCGGTATTGGCGATGCCCTGGCCGATGCATTCCTGATTGCGGTCTGATTTTGTGTCGGTCAGGTCATCGACGAGGTTCTGTGTCATCAGGCTTTCCAGCAGGCCCACCACCGCGATGGCCAGCGAATAGGGCAGGATGATCAGCAACGTCTCAATTTTCAGCGGGATCTGCGGGATCAGGAACACCGGCAGCGTATCGGGCAGCGCCCCCATATCGCCCACCGTGCGCACGTCCCAACCAAAGGCCAGCGTCAGCGAGGTCAGCACGATAATGGTGACCAACGGTGACGGGATTGTTTTGGTAACATAGGGAAATAGGTAGATGATCCCAAGGCTGGCTGCGACCAGCGCATAGGTCAGCCATGTGACCTTTGTCGGGTCCAGTTCCGGCAGTTGCGCCATGAAGATCAGGATCGCCAGCGCGTTGACGAAACCCGTCATCACCGATTTCGAGACATAGCGCATAACAAAGCCAAGCTTCAGTAACCCCATGGCGATCTGGATCAATCCGGTCAGGACCGTGGCCGCCAGAAGGTATTGCAGCCCGTGGTCGCGCACCAATGTCACCATCAGCACAGCGGTCGCCGCAGTGGCCGCCGAGATCATCCCCGGCCGCCCTCCGACAAAGGCGATCAGCACCGCGATGGAGAAGCTGGCGTAAAGTCCGACCTTCGGGTCAACGCCCGCGATGATGGAAAAGGCAATCGCCTCGGGGATCAGCGCAAGGGCGACGACAAGCCCAGCCAGCACGTCGGCGCGGATGTTGCCGAACCACTGCGCGCGGTAATCATCAATTGAAATCATGTCACGGTGTTCCTGATCGACCCGGGCCAGAAACACCACGCGCCGAGATTTGATCCGACTATCGGTTCAGGTTGTCCGGCGGATCGGCGGCCGGAAGAGCCACCCGGGAATTACACCCAGGTCCATGTTCGCTGCATTGCCGCATACACGGCTTATTCATTTTTTCCAACCCTGATCGGAATGTTAGAAATCAGAATGCCAACCGACGTCCCTCGCGTGCACCAGCGTCTGCATTTGCCCAAAGTAGACTTGGTGTCAATCGAAGTCGAACGACTGCTTTCCTGAAGGTTTTTCGACGTGGACCGCAGCGCAACGGTCGCCGCCGGGCGTTGGCGGTGCACGTTGACAAACCTTCAGGAAAGCAGTCGTTCCTTCAGTTCCGTTAGACTTCTTCTCACCTTCCAGAGCGGTCATTCGCAGGCCCAAACTCCGGGCAGCAAAGCGCCGATTTGAAACCACGCGCGCCGAAACAGACTTATTTCTCGCTAGAAGCAAAACTCACGGTGCCGTGCAGAGCGCGCTTTGCATATCTGAAACAGATCACCCAGCCCACTTTGATCGTGAACGGCGCGAACGAGGTGATGATTGCAACGATCACCTCTTGGCCCATGGTGCAGAACATCCATAACGCACAACTGATCGTCTATCCTGATGTAGGACATGGCGCGCAGTTCCAGTATCCCGTCAGGTTCCTGAAACACTCCATCCAGTTCCAGGATGCGTGATGTCCTAGAAAGCAGAAAGCAGACCGATGACCCAGAACCCGCTTTTCCAACCCTATGACCTTGGTCCGCTGACCCTGGCCAACAGGATCGTCATGGCCCCCTTGACCCGTAACCGGGCGGCGGCTGGCCTTGTGCCCGGACCCTTCGCGGCGGAATACTACGCACAGCGCGCCAGTGCCGGGCTGATCATCGCCGAGGCGACCCAGATCTCGCCTCAGGCTCAGGGATATCAGGATACGCCCGGCATTTACACCGCCGACCAGATCTCTGGTTGGCGGGTGGTGACCGACGCGGTCCACGCCAAAGGAGGCAGCATCTTCCTGCAGATCTGGCATGTGGGCCGCGTCAGCCATGTCGACCTTCAGCCGGGCGGCGTGGCCCCGGTTGCCCCTTCGGCAATTGCCGCCGGGACCAAGACGTTCGTGAACAACGCCTTCATGGACACGTCGATGCCCCGCGCCCTGACGCTGGCGGAAATCCCCGGCATCGTTGCAGACTTCCGGAAGGCGGCAGCCAATGCCATCGCGGCGGGTTTTGACGGAGTCGAGATCCACGGCGCCAATGGCTATCTTCTGGACCAATTCGCCAAGGATGGCGCCAATCACCGCACGGATGCCTATGGCGGCTCGGTCGAGAACCGCGCTCGTTTGATGCTGGAGGTCGCCACCGCCGTCGCTGCCGAGATCGGGGCCGCGCGCACCGGCATCCGCATCTCTCCCGTGTCGCCCGCCAATGGCGTGTCGTGCAGCAATCCACAGCCGCAGTTCGATTACATCGTCGATGGATCGAACAAGCTGGGCCTCGTCTACCTGCACGTGGTCGAGGGCGCGACCGGAGGGCCACGTGATGTGGCGCCATTTGACTTTGCGGGCCTGCGTCGGCGGTTTTCAGGCACCTATATCGCCAACAATGGCTATGACTTGTCGCTGGCAAACGCCCATCTGCAGGCGGGTGAGGCGGACCTCTTTGCCTTTGGCCGCCCCTACATCGCCAATCCCGATCTGGTTGCCCGTCTGCACTCAGGGGCCGCGCTGGCCGCGCTCAACCCCGCCACGCTCTATGGTGGCGGTGCAGCGGGCTATACCGACTATCCCGCATTGACTGGTGCCTGAGGCAAACTCTCGCCGGGCCGGAATTTCCGGTCCGGCGAGACTTCGGGTTTTTGAGAAAACGCCGCTCTTTGGACAGCAGCAAGGACACCGCGTCCTTGTCAATCTTGGGGGAGATCCTTGGCGGAGCGGAGCCCCGACCCACATCAGACAAGAGGTCTTTTTATTGCAAGAACGAACAACCACTTTCGGGAAGGACTGCAAAAGGCTTTTCTGGGTTGTGAAAGTCAGCTAAGGGCCATCATTGACGGACGAACCTGCTGGATCAGCGCAATGCTGTGCGTCAGTGTAAGTTAGTTTCGGGCC
>JBIHZO010000237.1:0-5715 GCA_044231405.1 Cypionkella sp.
TGACATCAGCATGGCAAACCTGAAATGGGTGTTGGAAGAATTCTGCCGGGCGTTTTTCGAAGTGCCGTCAGTCGAACTGCGGTTCCGCGCCTCTCACTTCCCCTTTACCGAACCATCTGCCGAGGTAGATATTCGTTGTTCTTGGGAAGGCGGTCAGTTGAAGATCGGTCAGGGCGACAAGTGGATGGAGATTTTGGGATCGGGCATGGTGCATCCCAAAGTGCTGAAGGCCGCTGGCGTCAATCCGGATGAATGGCAAGGCTTTGCCTTTGGCATGGGGATCGACCGCATCGCCATGCTGAAATACGGCATCCCCGATCTGCGGGCGTTTTTCGAATCCGACCTGCGTTGGCTGAAGCACTACGGCTTTGCGGCGCTGGACATGCCGGATCTGGCGGGCGGTCTTTCAACGTAACGCTGCGCTTGACCAGACCGATTGCGACCCGGTCAGCCAGCAGCACCCGGCGCCAAGATCTGCGCGGCCTGACCAAACTGGTGCGCGACCATGATGAACAGAAGCACGGTCAATCCCAACAAGACGCAGAGAAGCCCTACATTCAGGCGTTTACGGTCTTTGGGAATATCAAACATTGGGTCCATCATGTTTGACCTGATACACCATCGGATTGCGCAGAATGTGGCAAAAGCCCTGCCGATCTGGCGACAACCCGTTTCCAATAGCGAAACCACCGCCCGGCGTCTTTCCCTTTGCCGCCCGATGCGCTAATCCCGCAAGCGACAATTCCCGAAGGGCCGCGCCATGAAATTCACCCTGTCTTGGTTGAAAGATCACCTTGAAACCTCTGCCCCGCTTGAGGACATCCTTTATGCCCTCACCGACCTTGGGCTTGAGGTTGAAGAGGTGGTCAATCCGCTGGCAAAACTCGCGCCCTTCACCATTGCGAAGGTGGTGCACGCCGAAAAACACCCCGATGCCGACAAGCTGCGCGTCTGCCGGGTGATGACGGATGAGGGCGAAAAGCAGATCGTCTGCGGCGCGCCCAATGCTCGCGAGGGCATCACCGTGGTGCTGTGCAAGCCGGGAGATTATGTGCCAGGCATCGACGTAACCCTTGGCATCGGCAAAATCCGTGGCGTTGAATCGCATGGCATGATGGCTTCGGAACGGGAGTTGGAGCTGTCGGACGAACACAACGGCATCATCGAACTCCCCTCGGGTGAGGTTGGGCAGAAATTCGTTGACTGGCTGGCCATAAACCGACCCGGTGTCGTCGACCCAATGATCCACATCAAGATCACCCCGAACCGCCCCGACGCCTTGGGCGTCCGTGGCGTCGCACGTGACCTTGCGGCGCGTGGCTTGGGCACGTTGAAGCCCTTGCCGATCCCGGTGATCAAAGGCGGCTTTGCCAGCCCGGTTCAGGTGGAAATCTCGGCCGATCTGAGGGCCAAAGGCTGTCCACATTTTACAGGCCGTACCATCCGCGGTGTGACCAACGGCCCTTCGCCCGAGTGGTTGGCGAACCGGCTCAAGGCCATCGGCTTGCGTCCGATCTCGACCTTGGTGGATATCACCAATTACTTCACCTACGGGCTGAACCGCCCGCTGCACGTCTTTGACGCAGCCAAGGTGCAAGGCAAACTGCGCATTCACGCGGCGGTTGGCGGTGAGACTTTCGCCGCGCTGGACGGCAAAACCTACACTCTGCGCGTGGGGCAGATGGCGATTTCGGATGATCTGGGTGTGGAATCTCTCGCCGGTATCATGGGCGGTGACGCTGCGGGTTGCACCCCTGCAACCACCGATGTTTTCCTTGAATCCGCCTGGTGGGACCCGATCACTGTGGCCACCACGGGCCGTGCGCTGAAAATCAACTCGGATGCCCGCTATCGGTTCGAACGCGGCGTTGATCCGGCTTTCACCTTGCCGGGGCTGGATCTGGCGACGCAGATGATCTTGGATCTTTGCGGAGGTGAGGCTTCAGATATTGCGCAGGACGGTGCTGCTATCGACACCACACGCGCCTATCGTCTGAGCCCCGCCCGCGTGGTCAGTCTCGTCGGGATGGACATCCCGGAGGCAGAGCAGCGCAAGACACTGGAATCTCTGGGCTTCACCCTGAATGGGGACATGGCCACACCACCAACGTGGCGCCCGGATGTTCTCGGTGAGGCCGATCTGGTCGAAGAGGTCGCGCGCGTGGCCTCCCTGACCAAACTGCAAGGCAGGCCGCTGACACGCAGGCTGCCCGGTGTGCCGCGCCCGATTCTGACACCGCTGCAGACCCGCGAGCGCCGCGCCCGCCGCACCTTGGCGGCTTTGGGCTACAACGAATGCGTCACCTACAGCTTCATCGACCATTCGGCCGCGACCCTGTTTGGCGGCGGTGCGGATGCCGTGCGTGTGGACAATCCGATTTCGTCCGAAATGACCCACCTGCGCCCCGATCTGCTGCCCGGCCTGCTGCGTGCCGCTGCCCGAAATCAGGCGCGCGGGTTCATGGATATGGCTTTGTTCGAGGTTGGTCCGGCGTTCAGCGGCGGCGAACCCGGCGAGCAGCACCTGCAAGCCGCTGGCCTGTTGATCGGTGCGACAGCGCCGCGCGACCCCCATGCCAGCCGCCGCCCGGTCGATGTGTTCGACGCCAAAGCCGATGCCGAAGCAATTTTGGCCACCATCGGTGCGCCCTCTCGTGTGCAGATCAGCCGTAAAGTGGCGGCTTGGTGGCATCCCGGGCGATCAGGTGTGATCGGGCTTGGCCCAAATGCCATGGCAACATTTGGCGAAGTTCACCCCAAGATTCTGGCCGCCCTCGATGTGAAGGGTCCGGCCGTGGCCTTCACGATCCTGATCCAAAACGTGCCGATGCCAAAAGTAAAAACTCCGACAAAACCGGCGCTCACCCTGTCGGATTTGCAGGCGGTTGACCGCGATTTCGCTTTTGTCGTGGACAAATCGGTTGAGGCGTTGACAGCAGTGAACGCCGCCGTGGGTGCAGACAAAACGCTGATCGAAAGCGTGCGACTGTTCGATCAGTTCACCGGCGACAAGGCCGAAGCACAAATGGGGGCCGGCAAAAAGTCCATTGCGTTGACGGTGCGTCTGCAGCCAACCGAAAAGACGCTCACAGAGGCGGATATTGAGGCAGTTTCGGCCAGGATCATCGACAAAGTCAGCAAAGCCACAGGCGGCACTTTGCGCAGCTAAATGAACCATGGCCCCTACTGGGGCCATGGATCCGGTCAGGACTTGGGCTTTTTGCCCCAAGTCGCCAGCCAGGCACCAAAGCGCCCGAACGCACCCTTTGCCGAGCCGGCAGCGGCATCTGCACGCGCCTCTACGCCGTCCCAAGTTTCGCCGACTTCGGCAACGACAGGTTCAACCGAGCGTTCCCAAAACTGCTGCCACATCCGCCGCAACATGAAGACGCCGAAGGCCAGCGCCAGCAGCACAATGATGTTCACATAGGGAATGATGCGCACATCCGGCCCGGCAACTTCCCTCATCGATACCGCATTTGGGTAAATCGACAGGAACGGAAACCGCCAGCCGTAATGGGTTACTGACACCCACTTCGGGCTGGCTTGCGCTGATTTCAGATTGCCTGCTTCGGCCTGAAGATTTGAACTGTCATACTTAAAATAAGGCGGCCAAACCCAGCCCGTATCCTCATTTCGATAGACGATGACAGTACCATCCTCAAAAGCGGCATCAATGAAGCGGATATCACGTGTGGTCACACTTTCTGCGGTACCCGTATCAGGCGAGGCATAGGCCCAGGCATTTTCTGTGCCAACCGTCGTCAGGCGATTATAGGTATTGGTTATTCTCACAATATCATGCTGTGGCAGCGTGTAATGCAGAAATCCTCCGACCAGCAAAATCACCACAACCTGAAAGGTACGCTTCAAAAATTTCCACATCGCCATTCTCCTACTGATAGTTCACAAGATAGACCGTCACCGCCACAACACCCAAAGGTATAATATAAACCAGCCAGATCAGTTTGCGCCGCAAACCGCTCTGATAGGCAATCATCCCGGCTTTGATATACTCATCCCGATCACCTTCTATACCCCCAGCATCGAATTTTTTCTCCAACCTCTCCCGCCGTACAGATTGCGAGTAAAGAGATACGACAATATAAATAACACTCAAACCTAAAAAACCGAAGACCACCAAGCGAACAATTGCAATCATTTCTGGCCTCCATTGATTGCACCCCAGGGACCAACGACGTCGATCAAATCTCGCGCAGGTTTTGGCGTTTTCTGTGCCCTTGTATCCATAGACGGCTCTGGACCAAACAAGGCCTCGCGCGCGCCTTGCGCATCGACCTTATACTCACGCTCCAGGAAATCAGCGACATAACGACGCTTTCTTTCAGACCAAGCAGCATATGATGCATAAAACAGCTCTTTGTGCAAAATAAACAGCTGTCGCACATCCATTGGTGCCAATTCAGAAAGCAACATATTGACCAGATCGCGTTGTGGCCCGGCTGCGGCTCTGAGAGTGTAAAAATATGCCCGGTGCTCTGACGTGATGCGCGGCCATTCACCGGCCCCTTCGACCCAACGCAGCAGAGCGGACAGACCTAGAAACTCGTCAGGAAGACCATCGCCAAGTCTGTAAGCGATCTTTCGCAATTCAGTGCGCCGTGCGTCGCCAATGTCCAAATTCAGAGAATCCGCCGCTTCAACTAGAATGAAGTCCATTTTCTGTCGCAAGACGCCGGCCGCATCCATTCCGCGCGCCTGCACAATTGGCTCAACAAGCCCATTCCGCTCCAACCATTCCGCAACCTGATTGCGCTGCGAAATGTCCATGACTGGCGAAACTGCAAGCTTGCCGAGGCTGTCGCGCGGAAGCGTGGATATGACTCCGGGAAGTTTGACATCACGGAAAACATAAACCCCTCCGAAAAGCGATGTCCAATAACTTGGCTGTTCAAACCGCATTGAAGGCAGGTTGATTGGCACGCGGGTGACATCTCCGGTCTTCTTCGCCAGTTCAATCATTTCGGCGATCAAGACATCGTCACACCAACCATCCGGCTCTGCGCGAAACCGATCTATCAGCTTTGCCAGTTTGTCGGCGTCCGCGACATGGCCACCGATTGTATCTGCCTCGACTGTTATCTGCCTTATATCCAACAGCTTGGCCGGGACTGACACTTCATAGACCGAGTTCTGCAATTCACCGGCAACAGAGTCTCGCGCTGTCAGAGCGAACAGTTGGCTTTCATTGGCCTCGATAAACTGTTGAAGAATTCCCCGCGCCGTTGAAAATTTCATGTTCAACAGTGGCGCTGATTTCTGGCTGGTCGTCAGAAGAATAAACTGACGATTGCAGCCATTGGGGTTCAGATAAAGAACGTCTTCCAGTTCATCCCCTATTTCTGGCGAGTAACCGGAAATATCAATATGGAAATCTGTGAGAGCGGTCACTTTGCCCGTCAGATGTTTCAGAGCCCTGTTGTACCGCGCAACCAGCTGTGGAGACGATACCTCAACAAGGTTACCAAACATCAGGCCCTTTTCAATCAGACGTTTCACTTCCTGTTCTCCAGATAGCGGCGCTTGGCTTCCTCCTGGCGACCAAAATCGCGCACCATCGTTTCGATGGCCACCTCATCAGATTTGTCGGCATATCTGAATTCACTATCCGCATAGCGGTTGATTTCCTGGACGACCATGTCCACAGAGATTGATGCCATCAAGCCTTTGATCATCAGGAGCTTTTCATCATAT
>JBIHZO010000016.1:0-17432 GCA_044231405.1 Cypionkella sp.
CTGGCTTGGCATCGCGGCGGCCCTGACGTGGGGTGGGCTCTGAACATGGCCAGCTTGCCGTTAACGGGCCCTCGCAGGTGCCGCGAGGGCGTTCAACGCTGAGAAGGGTCCACTGGACCCTTTCCCGGGCGCGTCTTACCCCAACCGCGCCTTCACGGCAGGCCCGGCGGCTGCAAAATCCATCTGGCCCGTGTACTTGCCCTTCAGCACTGCCATAACGCGGCCCATGTCGCGGATGCTGGTCGCGCCCGCTTCGGCAATGGCGGCTGTCAAAGCGGTTTCCACCTCATCCGCCTCCAACTGACGCGGCAGGAATTCCTCGATCACCTTGACTTCGTTCAACTCTTTCTCGGCCAACTCCAGCCGCCCACCCTCTTCATAGGCGCGCGCGCTTTCCTGACGTTGCTTCACCATCTTGCTCATCAGGGCCAGAATGTCGGCCTCACCCACTTCGGGCGCACCATCTTCGCCGCGCACCGCGATCTCACGATCCTTGATGGCGGCATTGATCAAACGCAGCGTGGAAAGACGCTCGGCCGCTTTGGCCTTCATCGCTTCTTTCAGGGCCACTTGCAGGCGGTCGCGCAAAGACATCGGTGTTCCATCCCCATGGATTTCTCGAAGACCCACCATACAGCCAAGCGCGCGCAGGCGCAACTGCGCCCAACTTTCCCAAGGCATTGATATACAACGCTAATCCTTTTGAGCCAAAGGCTTGACCCTACCGCCTGCCGCCCGTAGTGTCCGCCAAATTTGCCGAAATGGGAGTCGCTGCCATGACCACCTCTGCCCAAGCCCGCCCCACTGCCTGCATCGCCCTGTCGGATGGGACGGTGTTCTATGGCCGCGGCTTTGGCGCAACCGGGGAAACCGTGGCGGAACTGGTGTTCAACACCGCGATGACCGGATATCAGGAAATCATGACCGATCCGTCCTATGCGGGCCAGGTCGTGACCTTCACCTTCCCCCACATCGGCAACACCGGCGTAACGGATGAAGACGATGAAACCACCACCCCGGTTGCGGCTGGCATGGTGGTGAAATGGGACCCGACAGAGCCGTCAAACTGGCGCGCGACCAATGACCTGACGGCATGGCTGGCCCAGAAAGGCCGCATCGGCATCGGCGGCATTGACACCCGGCGTCTGACCCGTGCCATCCGTCAACAAGGCGCGCCGCATGTGGCCTTGGCCCATGATCCGGCCGGCAACTTTGACATTGAAAAGTTGGTCGCAAAAGCGCGAGCCTGGAAGGGTCTGGTTGGGCTCGATCTGGCCAAGGACGTTTCCTGTACCCAGTCCTACAAATGGGATGAACAGCGTTGGGCTTGGCCAGAGGGCTACACCAAACGCGAAGGCCCCGGCCTGCGCGTTGTGGCCATCGACTACGGCGCGAAACGCAACATCCTGCGTTGCCTCGCCTCGGTCGGCTGCGAAGTCACCGTCCTGCCGGCAAGTGCCACTGCCGAAGACGTGCTGGCCCTGAACCCCGAGGGCGTGTTTTTGTCCAATGGACCGGGCGATCCGGCGGCAACCGGCGCTTACGCGGTGCCGATGATCCAAGGCGTGTTGGCCGCCGATCTGCCAGTTTTTGGCATTTGTCTGGGCCATCAGATGCTGGCGCTGGCCTTGGGCGCGATCACGGTCAAGATGAACCACGGCCACCACGGTGCCAACCACCCGGTCAAGGATTTGACCACGGGTAAAGTGGAAATCACCTCGATGAACCATGGCTTTACCGTGGACAGCCAGACCCTGCCCAAGGGCGTTTCTGAAACCCATGTGTCGTTGTTTGACGGGTCAAACTGTGGCATCGCGGTCGATGGCAAGCCGGTGTTTTCGGTGCAATACCACCCGGAGGCCTCGCCGGGTCCGCAAGACAGCTTCTATCTGTTTGAACGTTTTGCCGAAGCCATCCGGGCCCGTCGCGCCTGAGTTCTGTTAACGGCTTGTTAACCGCGCGCGTGCATCCTCTCTGGGATGCCCGGAGGGACAATGTCCGTCACACCCTTGCGCCCCATTCTGATTGCACCTGTCGGGCTGCCGGCCGCCCGGCAGGTGGCCCATGTGCGGCCATCCCTCGATGGGTTGGGGTTGGATCTTTTGCGCGCCTCCGTGATTCAGCCGCATCACCTGATGCAGGCGACAGCACGGCAACAGGGTCGAACGATTGACGCCTTGCTGTCGTACCGCAATGTCGACGCAGATCAGCTTT
Organism: Cypionkella sp.; assembly: GCA_044231405.1. Classification (GTDB taxonomy): domain Bacteria; phylum Pseudomonadota; class Alphaproteobacteria; order Rhodobacterales; family Rhodobacteraceae; genus Cypionkella. The sequence goes on from JBIHZO010000016.1 coordinate 2,215, forward strand.
ACGCCGTGATGGCACAGCAATGGTCGGTTGCTGTGGCCAATCTGGCGGACAGTCCCCCGGATCGACGCCTTCTGCATCTGGCCGATCATGCCGCCTGCCTGCGCCACGGCTTGCTGCCTTGGCAGGTGCGCGGCGGCGCGACCGTCATCGTCTGTGCCTATCCCCAAGAGTTCCATCTGCACCGGGATTGGCTGGAAACCGTGTTCGGTCCCGTCGCCATGGCTTTGGCCCCGCCCCGGATGATTGAGGCTGCGTTGCTGACAACCCTGGGGCCCAACCTTGCCCATCGGGCCGAAACACGCGTGCCAGAGGCCGAAAGCTGCCGAAACTTCAGTGCCCACAGCCTGCGTGCACCTGCAGCCGCGGCTGCGGCAGGGCTGGCCATGGCTCTGTGGTTTTGGCCATTGCTGATCTCGGCGGCGCTGACAATCCTCGCATTGCTGGCGATGCTGGCTTTTACCGCGCTGAAGATCGCCGCAATGCGCGCCACGCGCCACCCCCTCCCCATCCCCGTGAACCCGGCGGTGATTGCCCGGCTGCCCGTTGTGTCCATCATGGTGGCGCTCTACCGCGAAAGCGACATCGCGGTGCGGTTGGTCGAACGATTGGGGCAGCTGGATTATCCGCGCGACGTGCTGGATATCTTGCTGGTGGTGGAAGAGGATGATCAGATCACGCGCGTCGCGCTGGCTCAGGCCGATCTGCCGGCCTGGATGCGTGTGGTCACGGTGCCAACCGGTGCTGTGAAAACCAAACCCCGCGCGCTGAACTACGGGCTCGACCATTGTCGCGGCTCGATTGTCGGCGTTTACGACGCAGAAGACGCGCCAGAGCCGCAGCAACTCCGCAAAGTCGTGGACCGGTTTCACCAGTGCGGCCCCGAGGTGGTGTGCCTGCAAGGGATGCTGGATTTCTACAATCCCCGCAGCAACTGGCTGGCACGTTGTTTCACCATCGAATATGCGGCGTGGTTTCGTTTGTTCCTGCCGGGCATCGAACGGCTGGGGCTGGCGGTGCCTTTGGGCGGGACCACACTGTTCTTTCGCAAATCGGCGCTTGAGGCATTGGGCGGCTGGGACGCCCACAATGTCACCGAAGACGCTGATCTGGGCCTGCGCATCGCCCGCCATGGGCTTAGGACAGAACTGATCGACACCATCACCTATGAAGAGGCCAACTGCCGCGCACTGCCTTGGGTCAAGCAAAGATCGCGTTGGATCAAGGGTTTCATGATGACATGGGCCACCCATATGCGCCAACCGGCACAGCTTTGGCGGCAACTTGGGCCCAGGCGCTTTGCCGGATTTCAGATCCTGTTCATGGGGTCGATCTTGCAAGCCTTGCTGGCCCCGCTGCTGTGGTCGTTCTGGCTGGTGCCGCTGGGTCTCTCCCATCCTTTGGCCGAAGCGATGCCTGCAAGCCTGTTCACCGCGCTGTGGTTGACCTTCCTTGTCACCGAAGCACTGACCATTGGCTTTGGCATGGTGGGGCTGTCGCGCACCCGCCATGGGATGAACCCGCTCTGGGTGCCGACGCTGTCACTTTACCATCCGTTGGCGACTGTGTCCGCCTACAAAGGCCTGTGGGAGTTGCTGACCCGGCCATTTTACTGGGACAAGACCAGCCACGGGCATTTTGATCTTTAGCGCGTCTTCAACTCGCCCGAATCCACCCGCAACCGGGTTTCAAACGCCTTCGAGATGTGGGATTTCAGCGCCTGATACGCCGCTTCACCGTCATGGGCCTCGATCGCGCGGACGATTTGGTCGTGCTCGGCCAAAGCCACCTCATCCCGGCCTTCGGCGGCAAAAGACGTGGTCGCCATCAACGCCATGGACCGATGCACCAGATCCAGCTGCTGCACCAGAAACCGGTTGTGGCTGGCCAGATGGATCAGCTTGTGAAACCGCTTGTTCGCCCGCGACAGAAGGCGCGGATCACCACCCAGCAACGCGCGGTCATCATCCACCATGCCGCGCAGCACCCGGATTTCCTCATCGGCTGCATGGCGCGCGGCCAGCCGCGCCGCCAGCCCCTCCAGTTCCGTCCGCACCGTGTAAAGCTCGGCCAATTGGTTGTGATCCAGCGACGCCACGATCAGGCTGCGCCCGTCGCGCGTCAGCATGGACTGGGTTTCCAACCGCTGCAAAGCCTCACGTACCGGAGTGCGCGACACGCCCAAGCGCTCTGCCATCTCCGATTCGACCAGCCGGTCGCCAGGTTTGTAAACCCCGGCCTCAATCGACTCGAGGATCAGCGTATAGGCGTCTTTCTGCACATTCGTCCCTTTCCCAACCGGGAGCTTCACTATCCGCGCTTTCGCAAAAGGTTCAACCCGCCGATTGCCGAAACCTGCAAGGCAGGTTAGCAAGAGCCATGGTCAAACAGTCCTTCAGTCATGTCACAACTTGGGTCTTTGACCTTGATAACACGCTCTACCCGCCACAATTTCGGCTGTTTGATCAGATCGAGGTGCGGATGACGGCTTGGGTGATGCAGGCGCTTGGCGTTGGCCGGACCGAGGCGAACCGACTGCGCCAACACTACTGGGACACCTACGGCACCACCCTTGCGGGGCTGATGCGCGAGCACAACGTCGATCCAGCGCCGTATCTGACGGATGTGCATGACATTGATTTTACAGTGCTTCCTGCCGATCCAGACTTGGCTGCCGCCCTGCGCGCCCTGCCCGGCCGTCGCATTGTCTACACCAATGCCTGCGAACCCTACGCCCACAGGGTGCTTGCTGCGCGCGGATTGTCGGGGCTGTTCGATGCGGTCTACGGCGTCGAACACGCGGGCTTTCGCCCCAAGCCCGAGCGCGCGGCGTTTGAGGCGATTTTTGCCATCGACGGGCTGATCCCCGCGACCGCCGCGATGTTCGAAGACGATCCGCGCAATCTGGCCGCCCCGCATGCGATGGGGATGCGCACCGTGTTCGTTGCGCCCAAGCCCCAGCAATCGCTGCATATTCAGCACCACACCGACGATCTGGCCGCCTTTTTGCGCCAGTTGGTCTGACCTGCGACACCACGTCTCAATGGTATGGCCGCCCGTGCTGACTATTTGACGATAAAATAGGAGTCTCAGATGTCAGTTTCAACCTTACGCGTCCCGCTGTTCAGTTCCATTGCCGATGATATCGGCCGCGACAGCAGCATCATCTTCTATCTGCTGGTCATCGCCCTGACGGTGCTGGTGCTTGCTGTCAGTGTCTGGGGCCTGGCCGCTCTGGTGGTCACGGCACTTGCCCTCGTCCCGGTGATTTTCACATTGCTGATGTGGATCACCCTGCCCTGACCCGAGGCGCTTTGTCGCTTCGCAATCCGGCCGTCGGAGCGTATCTGTAGTGGATCCAAGGAGGCGAATATGGCGCGGATCAGCACCGACATCTTGATATCCGGCGGCGGCGTCGCGGGTTTGGCGGCGGCGGCGGCCTTTGGGGCTGCGGGGTTTTCGGTGATCTGCGTCGACCCTTCCCCCCCCGTCACAGACGCGGATGCAGAGGGTGCCGACCTGCGCACAACGGCCTTCCTGCATCCATCCATTCCAGTGCTTCAGGCCGCAGGATTGTGGGCACGGCTGGAGCCTTTTGCCGCACCATTGCAAGTGATGCGGATCATTGATGCCGGGGGCGTGACGCCGGAACCGCGTGTCATCAAAGACTTCGACGCCGCTGATCTGTCCGATTTGCCCTTTGGCTGGAACCTGCCGAATTGGCTCTTGCGGCGCGAAATGGTGGCGCGACTGGCAGAAATACCCGGCGTGACCTTTCAGCCAGGCGTGGCAACCACCGCCCTGCTGACGCGGCAAAACGAGGCGCTTGTCACCCTGTCAAACGGTCAACGGGTCGCCGCGCGCATGGTGATCGCCGCCGACGGGCGCGCCTCCACCATGCGCGAGGCCCTTGGCATTGCTGTCAAAACCACCCGTTACGGCCAGAAGGCTCTGGCCTTTGCGGTCAACCACCCGGTGCCCCACAACAATGTTTCGACCGAGATTCACCGCTCGGGCGGGCCATTCACCCTGGTGCCATTGCCCGACCGCAATGGCCTGCCCTGCTCTGCCGTGGTCTGGATGGAGACAGGCCCCGAAGTGACGCGACTGGCCGCCCTGCCTGTTGCCGAGTTTGAGGCCGCGATGAACCTGCGGTCCTGCCAGATTGTAGGGCCGCTGACCCTGGTGTCGCGCCGCACCGTCTGGCCGATCATCAGCCAGATTGCCGAGCGGATGGCGGGCGAACGCGTGGCGCTGATGGCCGAGGCCGCGCATGTCGTCCCCCCCATCGGCGCGCAGGGGCTGAACATGAGCCTTGCCGACCTGACCACCTTGTTGGAATTGGCGCAGGCCGATCCGGCCAATCTTGGGTCGGCGGCCATGCTGGACACCTACCACCGTCGCCGCCATCTGGAGGTTCAGGCGCGGGTGAGCGGGATCGATGCGCTGAACCGTGCGTCGATGATGGGCGGACAAGCGCTGCGCGATCTGCGCGCAGGCGCATTGAACGCGCTTTACTCCGTGGCCCCCGTGCGCAAGACGCTGATGAAGGTGGGGATCGGGCTGCGCTAGCCGCGTCAGGTTCAGTTTGCATCGAAAATCGCTGCCGCTCGCATTGGCTCGAACGCGTTTTTCGATGCTTTTGTTTCATTGAAACCTGATATGCCCTAAAGCACTGCCTCAATGACCCGCCGCAACCGCTCCACCGTGGCGGGCACATCGACCAGCTTATCCAAGCCGAACAGCCCCAGCCGGAAGCTGCGGAACTCTGCCCCCTCGCCCACCTGCAATGGCACACCTGCGGCGATCTGCATGCCCAAAGCCTTGAACTTGCTTCCATTCTGCACGTCGGGATCCGTGGTGAACGACACCACAACCCCCGGCGCGGTGAAACCATCTGCCGCCACCGACATCACGCCACGCGTGGCCAACAGCGCCCGCACTGCCCGCCCCAACTCCCATTGCGCGGCCTTTGCGGCCGCAAAGCCCATGGCCTTGGTTTCCACAATCGCCGCGTGAAAACCAACAATCGCATCCGTTGGCATGGTGGCGTGATAGGCGTGCCCACCGGCCTCATAGGCCGCCATGATGCTGCGCCACTTCTTCAGATCGATCGCAAAGCTGTTCGATGTGGTTTCCGCCAACCGCGCCTCGGCCAATGGGCTCAGCATCACAATCCCCACAGCCGGCGAGGCCGACCAGCCCTTTTGCGGCGCTGAAATCAGAACATCGACGCCCGTCGCCGCCATATCCACCCAAACGCAGCCACTGGCGATGCAATCGAGCACCAGCAGCGCCCCCACCTCATGCGCGGCCTGCGCCATCGCCGCGATGTAGTCATCGGGCAAGATGATGCCCGAGCTGGTTTCCACATGCGGCGCGAACACCGCTTCGGGGCGGACCTCGCGGATTTTCGAGCAAACCTCGTCAATCGGCGGCGGCGCAAACGCGGCCTGTGCGCCATTGCCCGCAGGCCGCGCCATCACCACAGTGGTCTGGCCAAAGCCGCCGGCGTCAAAAATCTGGCTCCAGCGATAGGAAAACCATCCGTTTCGCACGATCAGAACCGACCCTTGGCCAAATTGCCGCGCCACGGCTTCCATCGCATAGGTGCCGCCACCGGGGACCAAAGCCACGGCCTGCGCGTTGTACACCTCGCGCAGCATGCCCGATACATCCCGCATCACCCCTTGAAATTTTGCAGACATATGGTTCAAGGACCGATCGGTGAACACCACCGAGAATTCTTCCAGACCACCTTCGTCAACATGGGCATGCGGCAATTTCATCAGACTCTCCCTTGGAATTTGACACCAGCCTACCGCATTTCATCTTGGCTTAAATATCCAATTCCAACATTTCAACAAATCCGACGCCCGCAAGATTGCACGGCCTTACCCAAGCGGCCCCGGCCGACGCTCTTCGGTCAAAAGCACATTGGCCTCCACCCCGCCCACCCCCGGCAGGGTCATGATCCGGCGCCGCAACACCCGTTCAAAATCGGCAATGTCGCGGGCGACCACACGCAGGCGGTAATCAAACAGGCCCAGAACATGCTGCACCACCTGCACTTCGGGGATGGCGACCACCGCGCGCTCGAAGTCTTCCAACGAAACCCGGCCCTTGGTGGCCAGTTTCACCCCCAGAAACACTGTCACGCCAAAGCCCAATGCGGTTCGGTCCACATCCACCCGCCGCCCCGCGATCACCCCCGCCTCTTCCAGCCGCCGCACCCGTCGCCACGCCGCAGGCTGCGACAGGCCCAGCCTGCGCCCCAACTCCCCCGCCGACACCCCGGCCTCGCGCGACAAATCGCGCAAAATCGCCCGGTCCAGATCATCAAGGTCGATCACAGCGGCAAGCCCTCGCTGTCCTTGATGGTGGCGATCAGCATCAGCGCCTCCAGTTCCGAGATATGGGGCAAAGCCAGAATGCGGTATCTGTAAACCTCTTGATAATGCGCCATGTCGCGCGCGATCACGTTCAGACGCACGTCCACCCGGCCCAGAAAGGTCTCAATCCCCACCACTTCCGGCACCTCGCGGGCCGCCGCGATGAATTCGTCAAAAGCGCGCGGGTTGGTTTTGTCCAGCGTGAAGCGCAAGGAAACCTCCACCTCATAGCCCAAGGCCCGCCAGTTGATCACCGCCTGTTCGGCCCGGATCACTCCGCCATCCGTCAGCCGCTCCAACCGCCGCCACAGGGTGGCGGGGGTGACGCCCGCTCGCACCGCCAGTTCGGCGCGCGGCAGCGACGGTTCGGCCAGATGGTGCCGCAGGATGCGACGGTCGGTGTCGTCCAGTTGCATGAATTTTCCGATATTTACTTATTGGCGCATGATCTTTCGCATAAGACCTGACAATCGTCAAACAATGCAGCCGATCACCCCGAATATTCCCTATCCTGCGCCCATCAACCAATGGAGACACACCCATGCGCGTTTATTATGACCGTGACTGCGACATCAACCTGATCAAAGACAAGAAAGTCGCGATCCTTGGCTATGGCAGCCAAGGCCACGCCCACGCGCTGAACCTGCGCGACAGCGGTGCGAAGAACCTTGTCGTCGCCCTGCGTGAAGGCAGCCCGTCGGCCAAAAAAGCCGAAGCCGAAGGCCTGAAGGTCATGGGCATCGCCGAAGCCGCCGCTTGGGCTGATCTGATCATGTTCACCATGCCCGACGAATTGCAGGCCGCGACCTACAAGAAATACGTGCATGACAACATTCGTGACGGCGCAGCCATTGCCTTTGCCCACGGCCTGAACATCCACTTCGGCCTGATCGAAACCAAGCCCGGCGTGGACGTGATCATGATGGCCCCCAAAGGCCCCGGCCACACTGTGCGCGGCGAATATACCAAAGGCGGCGGCGTGCCCTGCCTGGTGGCCGTGCATCAGGATGCAACCGGCAAGGCGATGGAAATCGGTCTGTCCTATTGCTCGGGCATCGGTGGTGGCCGTTCGGGCATCATCGAAACCAACTTCCGTCAGGAATGCGAAACTGATCTGTTTGGTGAGCAAGCCGTGCTTTGCGGCGGTCTGGTCGAATTGATCCGCATGGGTTTCGAGACGCTGGTGGAAGCCGGCTACGAGCCGGAAATGGCCTATTTCGAATGCCTGCACGAGGTTAAACTGATCGTCGATCTGATCTATGAAGGCGGCATCGCCAACATGGACTACTCGATCTCGAACACCGCCGAATATGGCCAGTATGTTTCCGGCCCGCGCATCCTGCCCTATGCCGAAACCAAGGCCCGCATGAAAGAAGTGCTGACCGACATTCAAACCGGCAAATTCGTGCGTGATTTCATGCTTGAAAACGCCGTTGGTCAGCCGACGATCAAGGCCTCGCGCCGCTCGAACGACGAGCACCAGATCGAACTGGTCGGCAAGAAACTGCGCGACATGATGCCGTGGATTTCCAAAGGCAAGATGGTCGACAAGTCGCGCAACTGATCTGCGCGCTGTCCAACCGATCAAAGCCGGGGCGCAAGCTCCGGCTTTTTGGGATCAGGACGATGGATAAGGCTTGTCTGACGCCGGTGTCAAAGCTCTGAAGAGCGGGTCAAAAAATCATCCACGAACCTCGCCAGCAATTCGGTGCGCGATGTCACTTCGGCCTTGCGGAATATGGCACTCAGATGTGACTTCACGGTGCTTTCCCGACAATCGCGCAAGCGGGCGATCTCGGCGATGCGCAGGCCTTTGACCGTCAGCAAGGCAATTTCAAACTCGGCCGGCGACAACCCCCATTCCCGGAACCGCTTGTCCACCAGTTCGGTGAAGTCACCGCGTACAGCTTCGATTTGACCTTTGGCCCGCGCCAGGGCCAGGCGGTGATTGCGCAGCTGACGGTAAGACAGGGTGAACGCAAAGCCCATCAGAAAGGTCGCAAAGACCTCTATCCACAGGTGGAACAGGGTGCCCGGCTTTGTTGGTTGATCGTCCAGCATGGCGGCGTGGATTTCGCCACCCACGTCAAACACCAAAATTACACTGCAAATCATCTGCAACACCACGATGACCAGCTTTTCGTCAAAGCGGCCACTGCCGGGTTCAAATGGGGTCTCGCCACCAGTTGGCGAAAATGGTTCGATCAATGCAACCATGGGTTTTCCGACTAAGGTCTGAGAACGATCAACTTTAGTCTAGGCACAGCCGTCGCGCGGTTCAAAGAAAAAACATGGCGATTGCGTGACAAGCTTCAACGCGTCCTGATCCTAAGACCAAAGCTGCATTTGGCGCAGGTCTGACCACATATACCCAAAGTTTATACCCAAATTCAGGGCTGCACAGGCAAAGCGCCGGCATGAGGCATCACAAGAAGGCCGCCCGACGGCCCGGACGACCAGATTATCCAAGGGAGAGGACAAGATGAAACACATTCGTTACCCATTGACACTTGCTGCAGCCTTCTGCGCCGCAACGCTTGGCTTTGCGAGCGCAATGCACGCCGATGATGAGAACAAGACCCTGCAACAAATTTACATGGATGATTTGCGCGAAGGTCGCTTGGACATTGATGGCGATCATGCCGCCGTCACCGAACTTGTCCTGAAAAAGAACCTGCCCATTCCCTACAGCTATATTGAGCAGTTGATGTCGTCTCCGAACGCTTTCGGTCCCGGCCCCGCCTGCATCGTCTGCCACGCGTCGAAAGACCCCAAGACCAGCTATCGCGGGCTGGACCTGTCCACCTGCGACGGCATCAAGGCCGGGTCAACCGATGCACCAGCCCGCGCTCTGTTCGTGCCCGGCCAGGATCCCAAGCGTGAGATCATGGGCCGCCGCCTGCGCAACAACCGCATGCCGCTGGGCGTCAGCTTCAGCGTGCCCTACGACACCCCCGAGATCAACGCGATCGAGGCATGGATCACCGAAGGGGCTGTCAACGATGACAATTTCCAGAAAAACATCCTGCCGCTGTTCAACACCGAAAACGCCTTTGCCCCCGACACTCCGGCCTGTGCCACGTGCCACATGTCAAATCAGGAACCACCCAGCTTTCACGAACTGAACCTGACCACCTATGAAGGCATCATGCTGGGGGCGGACTCGGTGGCCAAGGGCGTGGACAATGCAACCAAGGTCATCATTCCGGGCAAGCCAGAGCTGAGCGGCGTGTATCAGCACTTGACCGAAGACCGCATGCCCCCGGGCATCGACCCGTCCGAAGACCGAGATCACCCCAACACCCAGATTCTGTTCGCTTGGATCAAGCAAGGGGCGCTATGCGAGTGAAGCCAAACCGGCGGCAATTCGTGCAAGGCTTGGCTGCCGGTCTGTGGATCAGACCGGCAGCCGCTGTCGCACAGGGGGCTGCATCCGATTTACTGATCCTTGGACTGTTTGCCACCGGCAACCACAGGCTGAACCCGCTGACACATGACGCTGGGCTGATTCTATACTGTGGCGACGCGACCATCGGCGCGGTGTCGATCGCCCAAAGCGCAACCCTGTGGTCTGTGGCACATGGCTTTGACAGTCCCGCCGAGTATCGCCCGCGCCCCGCTGCCGGGCTGTTGATCTGCGGCGGTCGCAACTGGCTGGCGGGCTATGATCTGACCAACGGTGCCGAGGTCTGGCGCTATGTGGCGAAAATCCAGATTGGCGTGCCCTTGGTGACACCCAGTCACACCATCTTTGGGGATGGCCATCTGATCACCGCGCTGGACACGGCCACGGGTGTGCTGCGGTGGACCCACGCCGGCATCGTGGACACTTTGGCCAGCTATGCCCCAACCGCCACCGCCGACACGGTCTTTGTTGGCCCCGGAGACGGCCATCTTTACGCGTTGGCCCTTGCCGACGGCGTGCAGAAATGGGCGGTTGATGGGCGCAAAAGCTGGCAGTATCTGCGCCAGATCAAGGTTGAAGGCGATGTGCTTGTGGCCGGCACTTACAAGGAAAACCTGACCGGACTGTCCCTGACGGAGGGATCGAAGCTGTGGTCCTTCAATGCCGGAAACTTCATCAACTCGCAGCATGTGGCGGATGGATCGGCCTATCTGTGGTCACCAACCGGTTGGATTTACGCGATCAACACCGTCAACGGCCAAACGCGCTGGCGGTACGAGACGACCGATTATGACGCGACCGAAACCAACTGGGCTTCGGTTCTGGCCGAGTTGCAGACGCTGGGCGACCGGCTTTATGTGCTGGATATGACCGACGTTCTGCATGTGCTGCAGAGCGCGCAGGGCGACAGCCACCGACACTACAAGGTTCCGCACAAGATCCGCCATGCGTTGATGCCGGTTGACGGTGTTGGCATCGCCATGCCAACCGCGGCGGGTGAAGTTTTGCTGGCCGCCCTGCCCTGAAACAGGCGGCGGGTCAGACCGCCGCTTGCACCGCGCCCACTATGTCATCGACGACCTGCACCAAAAGCGCCGAGTCCTCGCATTCCGCCATCACCCGGATCAGCGGTTCAGTGCCGGATTTGCGGATCAGGATGCGGCCTTTGCCCCTGATGGCCACCTCATTCGCCGCAATCACCGCCTGCACTGCAACGGTTTTGAGCGGCTCCAGACCCGCAGCATAGCGCACGTTCTTCAGCATCTGCGGCACGGTTTCAAACTGTTGCACCAGCGTGCTGGCCGCCTGCCCGGTCCGAGCCATTTCCGACAGGAACTGTAGCCCCGCGATCAACCCGTCACCCGTGGTGGCATAATCGGTCATCACGATATGGCCCGACTGTTCGCCGCCAAGATTGAACCCGCCGCGCCGCATCGCCTCGACCACATAGCGGTCGCCGACATTGGTACGCTCCAACCGCAGCCCACGCTGCAACAGATGCCGTTCCAGCCCAAGATTGGACATCACAGTGGCGACCAGAGTGCCGCCGCGCAGACGCCCCTCTTCCGCCCAACGGCCCGCCAGCAGTGCCATGATCTGATCGCCGTCCGCCACGCGGCCCGTCTCGTCCAGGATCATCACCCGGTCAGCGTCGCCGTCCAGGCAGATACCCACATGTGCACCATGTGCCACCACGGCCTCGGCCGCCGTTTGGGTATAGGTCGACCCGCAACGGTCGTTGATGTTCTTTCCGTTCGGGGACACACCCACCGGGATCACCTCGGCCCCCAACTCCCACAGTACTTCGGGCGCGGCCTTGTAGGCTGCCCCGTTGGCGCAGTCGATCACCACCTTCAACCCGTCCAGCCGCAGACCGGCCGGGAAAGTGGTTTTGGCATATTCCTCATACCGCCCCAAGGCGCTTTCGATGCGCTTGGCCCGGCCGATGTTTTCGGGCTTGGCGGGGATGACATCCCCCATCACCATCGCCTCTATCTCCAGTTCTGCGGCGTCGGACAGTTTGAAACCGTCGGGACCGAAGAACTTGATGCCGTTGTCCTGATGCGGATTGTGGCTGGCCGAAATCATCACGCCCAGATCGGCGCGCATGCTTTTGGTCAAGAACCCCACCGCAGGCGTCGGCACCGGACCCAGCAGCAGCACGTTCATGCCCGTGCTGGTCAGCCCCGCTGTCAGCGCGTTTTCAAGCATATAGCCGGACAGCCGGGTGTCCTTGCCAATCACCACCCGATGACCGTCCAGCCCGTCCCTGCGAAAGAACCGCCCCGCCGCAGCGCCCAGTTTCAGCGCCATCTCGACGGTCATCGGATATGTATTGGCGCGGCCTCGCACGCCGTCGGTGCCAAAGAGTTTGCGGCTCATGCGGCCTCTCCTGTTGTTGCGGCGCGCCAGAGCGACAGCGCTTGCCGGGTTTCGGCCACGTCATGGACGCGGATCATCTGCATGCCCTGCGCCACCCCGGCCAAGGCCACCGCCAAACTGCCGGGCAGGCGTTTGGCAGCGTCTGCCTCGGTTGCGATGGTGCCGATGAACCGCTTGCGGCTGGCCCCCAGCAGAACCGGGACACCCAGATTGTGGAACAGGGACAACCGCGCCAGCAGGGCAAGATTGTGCGCCAGCGTCTTGCCAAACCCAATGCCGGGATCGACGGCCAGACGCGCGCGTGGAATGCCGGCGGCCATGGCGTCAGCCAACCTTGCGGCCAATGCGTCATACACATCCAGCAGCACGTTGTCATAATGCGGGTCGATCTGCATGGTGCCCGGCGTGGCGATCGAATGCATCAGGATCACTGGCCGCTTTGACGCCACAGCCATCGCCGCCATGTCAGGGTCAAACTGCAACGCAGTGACATCGTTCAGCATCGTCGCACCTGCCGCAAAGGCCGCCGTGGCCACCGATGCCTTGCGCGTGTCAATCGAGATCGGCACGTCCAATCCGCCCTCGCGCAGCGCAGAAATGACGGGAGCGGTGCGGGCGATCTCTTCGGCCGGGTCCACCTCGACCGCGCCGGGGCGGGTGCTTTCGCCGCCAATGTCCAGAATATCCGCACCAGTCGCCATTCGCCGCGCCTGCATCAAAGCCGCATCCGGCCGCAGGAACAGGCCTCCGTCCGAAAAACTGTCGGGGGTGACGTTCAAAATCCCCATGATCCGGGGCGCACTCATCGCCAATCCGCCAAAGTCGGGCCGCTGGGCAGAAAGGCGGTCGCGCGATTCTGCATCCAGATCCGCGACCGGGACAATCCGCGCGGGCGCGTCGCGGCGCAGCACCTCAACCCGGTCAAACCAGCCCCACCCCCCGGCAAGAGGCAAAGCCCCAAAAGGCCTTGCCGGGTCGGTCATCGAAATCGGTCGCAAATAATCCATCCCAACCGTCTAAAACGACAGACCCGGTCCAAGCAAGCAAAAGCGTTAAGCTTTCTGCACCTGCACGCGGCTTCCCGCCGGAAGTGCCACATCGCCGTGAACCACCAATCGGTCTGCCGCCATCAATTCCGACAACCACAATGCAAGCGCCACCGGCTCACGCCCATCCGGGCCATCGACGGCGTCCAGCACCAGTTTGGATGGCGCCCAGACGATCATCTGACCGCGCTTGATGTTCCAGTCGATCTCGGTCCGCGTCGCCACCACCACACAGCGCGGATCGCGCGCGGCCAATGCCCAGGCGTTCTGCTCTATCGCCAGCAGGTCCACCCGGCGCTGCGTCGGCTTGTGCCCGGTCTGCGGACGCGCCAAGTCGGGCAGGCCCACCGCCAGAATCACCGGCAGACCCTGAGACTGCAAAGCGTCCAGACGCGCCGACAGGTCCGGCGAGGCAATCGTGGCATTGTCCAGATAGGCCACCAAGGGATGCACCGACGCCTCTTGCCCATCCTGCCCCATCACCTTGACCGCCACCTCGGCCCGACTGCGCACGATTTCGACGCCCAGCTTGTACGGCCCGATGTCCAGCTTTTCGACGCGCACGAACACCCGCATCGCCTGCGGTTCGGCCAGAATGCGTTCGGCCAACCGTTCGGCCAAGGTCTCCAGCAGGTTCAGCCGTTCGGCGGCCAGTTCGGTGGCGATCGCTTCGGTCAAAGTGTCATAGGACAAGATCAGATCAACGTCGTCGTTCAACGGTTGCACGGCTGGGCGCACCTCAACCACCACGTTGAACATCACACGCTGGGTGTGGCCACGTTCCTTTTGAAACGCGCCGATGTCCACGGCGACAATGTGGTCGCGCAGGCTGATACGGTCGCGCGGGTCCGGGGTGGCCGAAGCCAATGAGCGTTCTTCGGGATGGGCAAAGGCTAGCCCGATGTCGCTGGTCATGATGCCCCCCCAAGACGCCCGAAACACGAAGGGCAGGCTACTGCCTGCCCTCTTGCGACCTTTGCCCGAAGGCGACACCCCACGCAAGGGGCGCGACGTCAAGGCTGGCGATAGAACAGATGCGCGCCAATCGCGGCGGTCTGCGGAAAGCGCTTGGCCCAGTTCGGACGCACCGCGCGGGTGTGGAAATGCGTGGCGCCTGTGGTCAGGGCACGCGGCGCTCCGTCCAGCATCACGCGCGCAATCCGTCCGGCCAGATCTGCGGCCCCGGCGTCATGCATCACATCGCGTGCACCGTCACAATTGTAGGAAAACTGACAGCTGCCGCCACCGCTTTGGCCGACAACACCGCAAACCGTCTTCGGATAGGCCGGGCTGTCTACCCGGTTCAGGATCACCTCGGCCACCGCGAACTGACCCTTCAGCGTCTCGCCGCGGGCCTCGAAGTAAAGCGCGGTCTTCAGGCACTGCCATTGGGCGTCTCCCTCAGGTTCGGCTTGGCTGTAAAGCCAGGCAGCGCTGTATTCGATCAGTTTCGGCGCTGCGGGCTTCTCGCCCTTGCGTGCGGTCTTTTTAGGCTCCGACTTCGGACCCACCGCCATGGCGGTGCGTTCGGCGTCAGAGATGGCTTCGACGGTTTTGTGTTCGGCCCCAAAAAGTGAGGCAAATTGTGTGCCGATCAGGCTGGTCGGATCGTTGGATCGGCTCACCGTCACATCGGCGTAGGCCGCCCCGCTGAGGACGCAAAGCGCCACAAGGGCGTTCGTCCAGGCTTGGTGCAAGCGCATTGTCTAATGGTCCCGGTTGTTTCAACGGCAGTCTTTCGGGCGTCACAGATCACAGATTTGCGACGAAAGACGGGCGTACCGAAGGAATCCCGGGCTGGCTACCCAAGTGGCAAAATTACAACGGAATCTGAACCGAATTAAGCGGATTTCCGCCAAATCAGTTAAGAACTCACATTCGCTTTGGCTGGTAACTTCAAGATATTGTTACAGATTTCGACTTATCCACACGATCGGCCAAAGCCAGATGAGCCGCCGCAAGTCGCGCCAAAGGCACCCGATAGGGAGAGCAGGA
>JBIHZO010000238.1:0-5703 GCA_044231405.1 Cypionkella sp.
AACCTGAAGTTCAACGTCGAACTGATCGCTCCGATCGCGATGGAAGAGAAACTGCGCTTCGCCATCCGCGAAGGCGGCCGCACCGTCGGTGCAGGCGTCGTCTCGAAAATCCTGGCGTAAGCCAGCGAATCCCCTTTTCAATGGGGTTCACACACTGTAGGGACCAGCGGCGCACCTCTCGGGGTGCGCCGCTGACCATATGAACGACAGACTGCCCACAAATGTGAACCTATGGGCCGGGCCTGTTGCCCCGCCTACGTTCCGAAGGAAAAACTGATGCAAGGTCAAACCATTCGCATTCGGCTGAAAGCCTTCGATTACCGTGTCCTGGATGCCAGCACCGCGGAAATCGTCAGCACTGCCAAGCGCACCGGCGCCACTGTCCGCGGTCCGATCCCGCTGCCGAACAAGATCGAAAAGTTCACGGTTCTTCGTGGTCCGCACATCGACAAGAAGTCGCGCGACCAGTGGGAAATCCGCACGCACAAACGCCTTCTTGATATCGTCGATCCGACCCCGCAGACCGTGGACGCGCTGATGAAGCTCGACCTCGCTGCTGGCGTTGACGTCGAAATCAAAGTGTAAGGAGCCACACACATGCGCTCTGGCATTATCGCTAAGAAACTGGGCATGACCCGGTTGTTCCTTGAGAACGGTACGCAGGTTCCTGTGACCGTTCTGCAACTTGAAAACCTGCAAGTCGTGGCTCAACGCACCGTTGACCGCGACGGCTACACCGCTGTTCAGCTGGGTGCAGGCGCGGCGAAAGCCAAGCGCACCACCGCTGCCATGCGCGGCCACTTCGCCAAGGCCTCGGTTGAGCCAAAGCGCAAGATCGCCGAATTCCGCGTGTCGCCGGCCAACCTGATCGAAGTGGGCGCGGAAATCACCGCTGACCATTATCTGGAAGGTCAGTTCGTGGACATCGCCGGTACCTCGATCGGTAAAGGCTTCCAGGGTGCGATGAAGCGTCACAACTTCGGCGGCCTGCGGGCGTCGCATGGTGTGTCGGTTTCGCACCGTTCGCACGGCTCCACGGGCCAGTGCCAGGATCCGGGCAAGGTGTTCAAAGGCAAGAAAATGGCTGGTCACATGGGCGCCGTGCGTTCGACCACCCAGAACCTTCAAGTCATTCGCACCGATGCCGAGCGTGGCATTCTGATGATCAAAGGTGCCGTACCCGGTTCCGCTGGTGGTTGGGTCACGATCAAGGATGCAGTGAAGAAAGCTGCTCCGGCTGGCATTCCTTTGCCCGCTGGCCTGCGTTCGGTCGCTGCTGCTGCACCCGTCGCTGTTGAAGGAGGTGAAGCATGAAACTTGACGTCATCACACTTGCTGGCGGCAACGCCGGCACCATCGACCTAGACGAGGCCTTGTTCGGTCTGGAGCCGCGCGCAGACGTTCTGCACCGCGTCGTCCGCTGGCAGCGCGCCAAGTCGCAGGCAGGCACCCACTCGACGCTGACACGCGCCGAAGTGTCCTACTCGACCAAGAAGATCTACAAGCAAAAAGGCACCGGCGGCGCTCGTCACGGTTCCAAGAAGGCTCCGATCTTCCGTCACGGTGGCGTTGTCAAAGGCCCGCAACCGCGTTCGCACGCCCATGATCTGCCGAAGAAATTCCGCGCCCTGGGTCTGCGTCACGCTTTGTCGGCCAAATTCAAAGCCGGTGAGCTGGTGATTTTGGATACGGCCACCATGGTCGAAGCCAAGACCTCGATCCTTGCCAAACACGCCCAGGAACTGGGTTGGAAGCGCGTGCTGATCATCGACGGTGCGGCTGTTGACGCGAATTTCGCGCTGGCTGCCCGCAACCTCGAAGGTGTGGACGTGCTGCCAACCATGGGCGCAAACGTCTATGACATCCTCAAGCGTGACACTCTGGTGATCACCAAAGCCGGTGTCGAAGCATTGGGGGCTCGTCTGAAATGAGCATTAAACCAGAACACTACGACCTGATCAAGAAGCCCGTGATCACCGAAAAGGCCACTTTGGCCGGTGAAAACAACGCTTTCGTGTTCCAGGTCGCCATGGATGCCACCAAGCCACAGATCAAAGAAGCTGTTGAAAACATCTTCGGCGTCAAGGTGAAGGCGGTCAACACCACCATCACCAAGGGCAAGGCCAAGAAGTTCCGTGGCCGCGCCGGTGAGCGCAGCGACAAGAAGAAAGCCTATGTCACGCTGGAAGCCGGAAACTCTATCGACGTTTCCACGGGCCTCTGATATTGGCAGCGAATCCCACGGCCCCGGTATTCCCGGGGCCGTGGAATTTTACGGAATCGGGTGCGGCGGAAGCTGAACCTCTACTCGGGGATCTACGGAGCCCTATAACCATGGGTCCAAAATACCGGACCCGCTAGCTGACGGAAGACAGAAAGCATGGCACTTAAGTCGTATAAGCCGACTACGCCTGGCCAACGAGGGTTGGTTCTGATCGACCGTTCGGAGCTGTGGAAAGGCCGTCCTGTCAAAGCCCTTACTGAGGGTTTGCACAAGACAGGTGGCCGGAACAACACCGGACGTATCACGATGTGGCACAAGGGCGGGGGCGCCAAGCGTCTGTACCGCATTGTGGACTTCAAGCGTCGTAAATTTGACATTGCTGCGGTCGTTGAGCGGATCGAATATGACCCGAACCGCACCGCATTCATCGCTCTCGTGCGTTACGCAGATGGCGAAGTGGCCTATATCCTGGCGCCGCAGCGTCTGGCGATTGGGGACAGCATCATTGCTGGCGCCAAGACCGACGTGAAGCCGGGCAACGCCATGCCGTTTTCGGGCATGCCGATCGGTACGATCATCCACAACGTCGAGCTGAAGCCCGGCAAGGGCGGCCAATTGGCCCGCGCTGCTGGCACTTACGCTCAGTTCGTTGGTCGTGACGGTGGCTACGCTCAGATCCGCCTGTCATCGGGCGAACTGCGCATGGTCCGTCAGGAGTGCATGGCCACCATCGGTGCCGTGTCCAACCCGGACAACTCGAACCAGAACCTCGGCAAAGCCGGTCGTAAGCGCCATATGGGCGTGCGTCCGACGGTGCGCGGCGTTGCCATGAACCCGATCGACCACCCGCATGGTGGTGGTGAAGGCCGGACCTCGGGTGGTCGTCACCCGGTTACCCCATGGGGTAAAGGGACCAAGGGCAACAAGACCCGTAAGTCTAAGGCATCGGACAAGCTTATTGTTCGTTCGCGTCACGCGAAGAAAGGGCGCTAATCCATGGCACGTTCTATTTGGAAAGGCCCGTTTGTCGACGCTTACGTGCTGAAAAAGGCCGAGAAGGCGAAAGAGTCGGGCAAGAACGAAGTGATCAAGATCTGGTCGCGTCGCTCTACGATTCTGCCGCAGTTTGTCGGGCTGACCTTTGCTGTTTACAACGGCAAGAAGCACATTCCCGTCGCCATCACTGAAGAGATGATCGGCCAGAAGTTCGGTGAATATTCGCCGACCCGGACCTACTACGGTCACGCCGCCGATAAGAAAGCGAAGAGGAAGTAAGCCATGAGCACGGAAAAGAACCCCCGTCGCGTGGCGGACAACGAAGCTATGGCGATTGCCCGTATGCTGCGTACCTCGCCGCAGAAACTGAACCTCGTTGCCGGTCTGATCCGGGGCAAGAAAGTCGAACGCGCTTTGGCCGACCTGACTTTCTCCAAGCGCCGCATCGCGGGTGACGTCAAGAAGTGCTTGCAGTCAGCGATTGCGAACGCCGAAAACAACCACGGCCTTGACGTCGACAGCTTGATCGTCGCCGAAGCCTGGGTTGGCAAGAACCTGGTGATGAAGCGTGGCCGTCCGCGGGCGCGTGGTCGTTTCGGCAAAATCATGAAACCGTTCAGCGAGCTGACGATCAAACTGCGTCAAGTCGGGGAGTCTGCATAATGGGTCAGAAGGTTAACCCCATCGGGATGCGTTTGCAGGTCAACCGCACTTGGGACAGCCGTTGGTTTGCCGAGTCGAAAGACTATGGCAACCTGCTGTTGGAAGACTTGCGCATGCGCGAGTTCATCCACGAAGAGTGCAAGCAGGCTGGCGTCTCGCGCGTCATCATCGAACGTCCGCACAAGAAATGCCGTGTGACCATTCACACTGCACGTCCGGGCGTCATCATCGGCAAGAAAGGCGCTGACATCGAAGGTCTGCGCAAGAAACTGTCCGTGTTCACCAAGTCGGAACTGCACCTCAACATCGTTGAAGTGCGCAAGCCCGAACTGGACGCACAGTTGGTGGCCGAATCGATCGCGCAGCAAATGGAACGCCGGGTGTCTTTCCGTCGTGCCATGAAGCGTGGCGTGCAGAACGCGATGCGCATTGGTGCCCTTGGCATCCGTGTGAACGTGGCTGGCCGTCTGGGTGGCGCTGAAATCGCGCGGACCGAATGGTATCGTGAAGGCCGCGTGCCCTTGCATACCCTGCGTGCCGACATCGACTACGCTCTGTCCGAAGCGATGACCCCCTACGGGATCATCGGTGTGAAAGTGTGGATCTTCAAAGGTGAAATCCTTGAGCATGATCCGCAGGCCCATGATCGCCGTCTTGCCGAAGCGCAAGAAGGTGCTGCACCGCGCGCGCCTCGGCGCGACCGCGAACGCGCGTAAGGGAGAAGACAGATGTTGCAACCTAAACGGACCAAGTTCCGCAAGCAGCACAAAGGCCGTATCCACGGCGAAGCGAAGGGCGGCTTCTTGCTGAACTTCGGCTCCTTTGCGCTGAAAGCCACCGAGCCAGAGCGTGTGACGGCTCGCCAGATCGAAGCGGCCCGCCGCGCGATCACCCGTCACATGAAGCGTCAGGGTCGTGTCTGGATCCGGATTTTCCCGGATGTTCCAGTCTCGGCCAAGCCCGTCGAAGTGCGTATGGGTAAAGGCAAAGGCTCGACCGACTATTGGGCGGCCAAGGTCAAACCCGGCCGCATCATGTTCGAGATCGACGGCGTGTCCGAAGTGATCGCACGTGAAGCCCTGCGCCTGGGTGCGATGAAGCTTCCGGTCACCACCCGCGTTGTTGCCCGCGAAGACTGGTAAGTTCGCGCTGGCGCGAACAGTGCGGTGTAGCGTATTTCGCAGAAATGCGCGGGCCGTCACCCGGATCAAGAAAAAGCCCCTGCTGGAAACGGTGGGGGCTTTTCCACAACACCCCAGTCGCCGGAGCCCATCATGGCCGAAATTTCTTCGCTTTTCGTCACCCGCCTCTACCGCGCCAAGCTGTCCGAACTGGGCAAGAAGAAGGTCGACTATGCCGAGTTGAAAGCCTCCTGCGAGGCGATTGCCGAAGATGACGAGGCCGGGCAGCAGTGGTGCGAAGACAACGGCTATCCGGGTTACACCAGCTATGCCTCGCTGAACGACCTGCCTTGGCGCTTCCCGATCTTCGCCGATCTGGAAAAGGCGCTGGACAAGCATGTGGCGGCCTTTGTCAAAGACCTTGGCTTTGATCTGGGCGACAAGAAGCTGAAATGCGGCTCGTTCTGGATCAACATCCTGCCCGAAGGCGGCATGCACGCCAGCCACATCCACCCGCATTCGGTGATTTCCGGCACCACCTATGTGTCGATGCCGAAGGGGACGTCGGCCCTTAAACTCGAAGACCCGCGCCTGCCGATGATGATGCACGCACCGCTGCGGACCAAAAAAGCGGGCCAAGAATTGCAAAGCTTCGTCTATGTGAAGCCGGAAGTGGGCGAGGTGCTGCTGTGGGAAAGC
>JBIHZO010000239.1:0-5690 GCA_044231405.1 Cypionkella sp.
ACTTCTGCTTGTGAATGGCGCCGATGACATGATCGCGGCGGCGAATATCTACATCGAGGCGTTGAAGCGGCTGGGGATCGAGGCCAAGCTGACGACGGTGGATTCCGCGCAATACAAGGAACGCACCGCGGCCTATGACTTTGACATGACGCATTACATCCGGTCGCTGTCGCTGTCGCCGGGCAATGAACAGATGCTGTACTGGGGCGCTGCTGGCGTTACCGAACCGGGCACCCGCAACTGGATGGGGATGAATTCGCCAGCCGCCGAAGCGATGATCACCACGATGGTGCAATCCAAAGACCGCACTGAATTCGTGGCCGCGACGCAGGCGCTGGACCGCATCCTGACCACCGGGCGCTATGTTGTGCCGATGTGGTATTCGGGCATCTCGCGGCTGGCTCATGCCAAGCAGTTGCACTTCCCCGACAGGTTGCCCTTGTATGGCGACTGGCTGGGGTTCCAGCCGGAAGTCTGGTGGTATCAGGAATGAGGGTCACGGCGATCTTGTTGCTGCTGTTGGCGGGCTGCGCCACGGTGGAGGGCATCGGCCGGGATATCTCCGGCGGGGCCAACCGGGTGTCGGGGTGGATTGACTGACCAGCGGCGGGCTTGGCGCAGGCCAGCGGGGGTTTCACACCCCCGCACCCCCGTGGGATATTTCAAGACAGATGAATAAGTTTTAGGCAAAGTTTAAGGGGCTATTCGACCTCTCCGATAGGTTCGCGCAGGCGGATCACCGTCACCGAACAGCCTGCCTCGGCCACCACTTTGGCCGACACCGACCCCAGAAACCGCCGTGTTGTGGAATGGCCACGTGCGCCCATCAGGATGTGATCGGCGCGGTTGGCCTCGGCGTGGTCGATGATCGCCGCTGCCGGATCGCTGTTCTCCAGAATCGTGCAGGTCAATCGGTCATCGTTCAACTCGATCCCATCCGCCCATGATTTCAGCCCCACAAGACGCATCACATGCAGGTTGTTGCCAGCATCGTCGGTGGTCTGGTCAAGCCCGATCCTTGCGGTCTTGATGACATTGACACAAGCCACCCTGGCATCGGGGCGGTTCACCAGCATGCGCTTGACCTGCAGGTGCAGGGCTTGCGACAGCGGCTCCATTTCCGGCGACAGGTCCACCGCCACCAGCAGGATCGGCGCGCGTTCGATCTGCGCAGCCATCGCGGGTGGCGCCGCAAAAGCGGTGATCTTGCGCATCGCGCGCCAGCGTTTGAACACCGTCAGGCGGCTGTCTGGCTTGGTCTTGTGCGCGCGATCGGTCAGGCGCACTTGCGCCGGGTGGGTCAGGTCGAAGATCATCTGGGCGGCGGACTGATAACGTTTGGCCGGATCGACCTCAAGCGCGCGCAAGATGATCTCCTGCAACCATTCCGGGATTTCCGGGCGCAGACCACGCGGCGGCATCGGGTCACGCCAAAGCCGGGTTTTGACACCCGACAGCTTTTCCGGCATCCCGAAAGGCATCTTGCCAGTGGCCAGTTCGTACAGCAGCGCGCCCAAAGCGAAAAGGTCAGAGCGCAGATCACCCCGTTGGCGCAGGAATTGTTCCGGCGCGATATAGGGGAAAGTGCCCATCGGGATGGTGAACTCTTCGGCCAGCAGGTCGGGCAACAGATCGTGCCGCGACAGGCCGAAGTCGATCAGCACCATCTCTCCGCTGGGGCGTTGCAGGAAATTATCAGGCTTCAGGTCAAGATGGATGACATGCTGGCGGTGGAGGTCATGCACTGCCGCGGCCATGCGCGCGCCCATTTCGATCACCTCCGAGATTTGCAGCGGCGCCTTGCGGAAAGTCTTGTAAAGCGAGTCACCGGGTATGCGTTCGGTGACGATATAAGGCATCACCGCAAAATCGCCCTGCCCCATCACGCGCGGCACATGCGGGCCCTCAAGGCGCGGCATGATCATCTGCTCCACCTCAAACCCCACGATGGTCGGACCGTCGTAACCATCCAGAATGGTTGGGATTTTCATCACCATCGGCGTGCGGTAAAGCGCGTGGGTGACGTCCCATATGGTGGCAAAGCCCCCGGTATGCAGCTTTTCCCCCAAGGTGAAGCCGTTGATTTCAAGTCCGGGATGTGGTCGCACGGTCATTCAGATGCCTTTCATCAGACGCTGCGCCAACGCTTCGGGCAGCCCGCATTTGCGGGACTTTCGGGCGGTGGTTGCGGCATCATATCCGACCTTGCGAAAGGTCAACTCATTGGTCGCGCGGTCCAATATCGCATAGCCCGCCATCGCAGAGCCATCACGCGGCTGGCCCACCGATCCGATCACCGCCAGCCAGCGGCGTGAGGTCAGCAGCGGCACCGCTTGTGCCGGGATGGCCGGGAACTGCGCGACGCGTCCCGCCCGGTCGCAGCTGTAAAGCTGCGCGCGGTGGACATGGCCGCAAAAGATCAGCCGGGCTTTGGACACCCGAAAGCTGGGCATCGCCTTTTGACCCGAGGTCACATAGATCCAGTCGGCGGGGTCATTGGCGCTGGCGTGGACAAACAGCATGTCATCTTCTTCGACCAGCAGCGGCAATTCGGCCAAAAACAGCTTTTGCCGAGCCGTCAGCCGGTCCACCGTCCAGTCGATCACCCGGCGGGCGTTGGCGTTCATGGTGCCATCTGGCACACCCACAGCGCGGTCATGATTGCCGCGCACGCAGATTGCGCCCTGCCGAACCATGGCTTCCACGGTTTCAAGGCACCAATCCGGGTCGGGGCCGTAACCAACGATATCACCCAGGATCACCAGCCGGTCGATGCGCCGTTGCGCAAGATCGGCCAGAACGGCCTCGAACGCCTCGCGGTTGGCGTGGATGTCGGTCAGTAGTGCCAGCCGCATTCCGTCCCCCCGGCACGCATTGCGCCCCTAACCAAACTTAAAGCCGCCCGTTTGCGCGTCTCTGACATATATCAAACCAGAGATGTCACCCAGAGCAAGGTGGCATCCTCTTGCGACAGGCTGATCACGTTATGACCCATCGAAGCATCATAATACGCACTGTCACCCCGGCGCAGATCGACGGGTTCGTAGAATTCAGTGTAAAGCCGGATGATCCCGGTCAGGACATACAGAAATTCCTCACCCTCATGGCGCACCCAGCCGTCAAAATCCTCCATCGCGCGGGCGCGGATGGTGGCGCGGTAGGGCAGCATCTGCTTTTTGGTCAGGCCCCCCGACAGCAACTCGTGTTCATAGGTGGCGGTGGCGTGGGCCTGCCCCTCGTCAGATTTCGTGACGACGATGCGCCCCGACACCTGCGCTTGCGCCGCCGGGGTGAACAACTGCGGCACCGAGATCGACATCCCAAGGGCCAGCTTTTTCAGCGCGTCATAGGTCGGAGACATCTGACCATTTTCGATTTTCGACAGAGTGGACCGGGCCAGACCCGCCTGCGCCGCCGCTTGTTCCAGCGTCCAGCCCTTGGCCTTGCGCAATTCGCGCACGCGGATGCCCAGATCCAGCGGCGGTGTGGCCGTTGGATCGCCGCTTTCGCGGGCAATGCGGATCATGCGTTTTGGGTCACTGGACATGAGGTTGCCATAAGGCAAGGGGGGCTGCGTTGCAATATCGGCGACATCAGCCGCCCTGCCCCTCAGGTCGCCCGCGCAATGGCCCGCAACAGGCCGTGGCACCGCATATATGCCTTGACGCCCTGCCGCGAAATGCCAACAACACGCAGAACCGTCGCCCTTTTACTGAACCTGAGGCCCCATGATCCGCTTGGATATCTTCTCTGACCCCGTCTGCCCGTGGTGCCTGATCGGCAAGGCCAATCTGGACCGCGCGCTGGAGGCGCATCCCGACCACCCCTTCGCAATCGAATGGCATCCGTTTCAGTTGAACCCCGATATGGCCGCCGAGGGCGTTGACAAGCGCAGCTATCTGGCGGCGCGGTTTGGCGGCACGGACAAGTTGGACCAGATCCATCAGCGCCTGCGCGACGCCGCGAAAACGGCGGGGGTGGATCTGAACCCTGACACCCCGACCCGTATCCCGAACACGCTGAATGCGCACCGTTTGATCCATTGGGCGGGGCTGGAGGGTCGACAGACGGCCATGGTTTCGGCACTGTTCCGGGCCTATTGGCGCGAGGGGCGCGATATTGGCGATGTGGCCGTGCTTGCCACCTTGGCGGGTGAGGTTGGACTGGACGCTGCGGCCATCGCGCGCCTGCTGGCCACGGATGCCGACGCCGGTGATCTGATCGCCCGCGATCAGGACGCCCGCGCCAAAGGGGTGACGGCAGTGCCGACCTTTCTGATCGCGCAGCAGTTCGTGCTGTCAGGCGCACAGCCCCCCGAGTTGTGGGGACAGGTCATCGACGAACTGCTTGAGAAGATGAAAGACGGCGCCTAAGGCCGTGTGTCCGTCGCATTCGGCCTTGTCCTTCCGGCTGCATTCGGGCTTTGTCGCCACTCTGGCGCCGATCCCCGCCACCCCGTATCTGCGCCGCAGGAAAGCCTGATCCATGACCCCCACTGCCCGTTTGTCCTCAGGCGAGTTCATCGCCCTGATCGCGGCCCTGTTTGCGACAGTGGCGATTTCCATCGACGCCATGCTGCCGGCGCTGCCCGAAATTGCCGCCACCCTGTCGCCCAGCGATCCCAACCGCGCGCAACTGGTCGTGACCAGCTTTGTGTTTGGCATGGGGGTGGGCACCCTGTTTGTCGGGCCGCTGTCCGATGCCTTCGGGCGCAAGCGGGTTCTGCTGTGGTCTGCGGCGCTGTATTCTCTGGCGGCGATGGCCTGCTATCTGGTTCCCAGCTTGAACAGCTTGTTGCTGGCCCGCGTGCTGATGGGCATCGGGGCCGCCGCACCCCGCGTGGTGGCCGTGGCCATGGTGCGCGATCTGTTCTCGGGCCGCGAGATGGCCAAGGTGA
Source organism: Cypionkella sp. (assembly GCA_044231405.1). Taxonomy (GTDB): domain Bacteria; phylum Pseudomonadota; class Alphaproteobacteria; order Rhodobacterales; family Rhodobacteraceae; genus Cypionkella. Next base: position 4,898 of record JBIHZO010000239.1, read on the forward strand.
TGAGCTTTGTGATGATGGTCTTCACCCTGGTGCCGGCGGTCGCGCCGCTGATGGGGCAAGGCATCATCGCACTTGCCCAGTGGCAGGTGATCTTCTTGGTCTACATCGCGTTCTCCGCCGTGACCATGGCCTGGCTGGCGCTGCGCCAACCCGAAACCCTGCCAGTATCGGCGCGCCGCCCCTTGGCGGTTGTCACCCTGCTGTCGGCCACGCGGGAATTGCTGAGCCACCGCATCGTCATTGCGTCGATCGTGGCCCAAACCCTGACGCTGGCGGCGCTGTTTGCGACGCTGTCCTCGATGCAGGGCATTTTCGAACAACGCTTTGATCGCGCGGACAGTTTCCCGCTGTGGTTCGCCTTCATCGCGCTTGCCTCGGCTTCTGGCAGCATCATCAATGCCAATGTCGTGGTGCGGCTGGGGATGCGTCGGGTGGTCACTGTCACCTATGCCGGAATGGTGGTGCTGACCTTGGGACTGCTGGCACTGACGGTGGCGGGGGCGATGCCCGAGGCTTTGGCCTTCCCGGCACATATCTTGTGGAGCATCGCGCTGTTTGCCATGATGGGCCTGTCGATGGGCAACCTGAACGCACTTGCGATGGAACCCGTGGGCCATATCGCGGGACTTGCGGCCTCTGTCACCAGCGCCATCGCGACCGTGGCGTCAGTGCTGATCGCGGTGCCGGTGGGGCTTGCCTTTGATGGCACTGCCCAGCCCTTGATGGCCGGGGTGACCGTGTTCATGGCCTCGGCCTGGGCTGCGGTGCGGTTGGCGGGCAAGCGGTAGAGCGC
>JBIHZO010000017.1:0-17267 GCA_044231405.1 Cypionkella sp.
GGGGCCGCAAGGGTGGTTTCACAGCGCCGCCCATTCATCCCGCAAAATGCCGTACAGCATCACATCGACCGACCGCCCCAAGCTGGGGCGATGCCAGTGCTGGCGCAACCGCCCCTCCAGCGCGAAGCCCGCCCGCGCGTAGACCGCTTGCGCCCGTGGGTTCTCCCCCGAGGCATCCAGCCACAGCCGCGCAGCCCCCAGATCGTCAAACGCATAGGCCATCAGCGCCGCCAGAAACGCCGCCCCCGCACCGCCGCCGGTCTGCGCCAAAGCCAAGCGGCGCAACTCGATGCGCCCCGACGGATCACCAATCTCGCAGAACAGCGCAAAGCCCGCAGGGCCTTGATCGCCTTGCCAGATCAGCAACCGATGCGCGGGATTGGCCAGATGCGCCGCCAAAGCGGCCTCGTCGTCATCACTGATGAAGGGCATGTAATCAGGGTGCTGCGTCAGCCCCCGGACATAGCCGAAATCATCGGGGCAGGCCGGGCGCAGGTTCACCCGACCGCCCGCGCAAACGCCGACCGATAAAGCGCCGACAGATCGGCCAGTGCCGCGGCATCGCCGCCGAAGTCGACCATCGTCCCGCCAAACACGCCGACCTGCACCACCGGCGCACCGGCAGCGACACCCGCCGCGACAATCGCCGCCATCGCATCCGGCGCGCAGGCGATCAGGTAACGCGCCTGATCCTCGCCAAACAGCTGCGCCGTATCCGCCGCCGTCAGGGCAATGCCAAGGCCCGCCCCTTCGGCCATCTCGAAAGACGCCAGCGCAAGGCCGCCGTCGCCCAGATCGGTGCAGGCGCGGATGGATTTGCGCGCCGCCGACACCACCGCCGCCGAGGCCAGTTCCGCCGCAAGGTCCACATGCGGGGCGTCACCCGCCTCAAGACCAAAGGCTTCGGCCAGCAGCGCCGACTGGCCCAGATGGCCAAGGGTCGCCCCGACCAGCAATGCGACATCGCCCGCGTGAGCATGGCCAGCGATCAGATCGTCCAAAGTCGCCAAGATCCCCACCGCCCCAATCGTCGGCGTCGGCAGAATCCCGGATCCATCGGTTTCGTTGTAAAGCGACACGTTGCCCGACACGATCGGCATATCCAGCGCCAAAACCGCGGCCCCGATACCCTTGATCGCGCCCACCAGCTGCCCCATGATCTCGGGCTTTTCCGGGTTGCCGAAATTCAGATTGTCCGTCGTCGCCAAAGGCTTGGCCCCAACAGCGATCAGGTTGCGGAAGGCCTCGGCCACCGCCTGTTTGCCGCCCTCGAATGGGTTGGCCTTGACATAGCGCGGCGTCACATCGGAGGTGAACGCCAGTGCTTTGGCCGTGCCATGCACCCGCACCACACCCGCGCCAGCCCCCGGAGCGATCACCGTATCGGCACCGACCATCGAGTCATATTGTTCATAGACCCAAGCCTTGTGGGCATAGTTCGGCGACCCGATCAGCGCCCGCAAACCGTCCATCGCGCCAATCGCAGGCACATTGCCCAAGGGCGCGGCGGCAGGCGTCTCCACCCAAGGCCGGTCATATTCCGGGGCCGAAGACGACAGTTTCGACAAAGGCAAATCGGCCTTCACCTCATTGCCATGCAGGATCAGGAAGCGATCTTCCGGGATCGTCTCACCGACAATGGCGAAATCCAGATCCCATTTGACAAAGATCGCCCGCGCCACGTCTTCCAATTCCGGCTTCAGCACCATCAGCATCCGTTCCTGGGATTCCGACAGCATCATCTCATAGGCGGTCATGTTGGTTTCGCGCTGCGGCACGTCATCCAGTTGCAGCTTGATGCCCAAACCGCCCTTGTCGCCCATTTCCACCGCCGAACAGGTCAGGCCCGCCGCCCCCATATCCTGAATGGAGATCACGGCCCCCGAGGCCATCAGCTCCAGACAGGCCTCCAGCAGCCGCTTTTCGGTGAAGGGATCGCCAACCTGGACCGTGGGGCGTTTTTTTTCGATGGTGTCGTCGAACTCGGCCGAGGCCATGGTCGCGCCGCCAACCCCGTCACGACCGGTTTTGGCCCCGAGGTAGACCACGGGCATGCCCACGCCGCTTGCGACCGAGTAGAAAATCTTGTCCGCATCCGCCAATCCCGCCGCAAAAGCGTTGACCAGACAGTTGCCGTTATAGCTTTTGTGAAACCGCACCTCGCCGCCCACGGTCGGCACGCCAAAGGCGTTGCCATAGCCGCCGACACCCTCGACCACGCCCTTGACCAGATAAGCGGTCTTGGGATGCGACGGCACCCCGAACGACAGCGAGTTCATGGCCGCAATCGGCCGCGCCCCCATGGTGAACACATCGCGCAGGATGCCGCCGACACCCGTGGCAGCCCCTTGATGCGGCTCGATATAGCTGGGGTGGTTGTGGCTCTCCATCTTGAAGATCACCGCCTGCCCGTCGCCAATATCGACCACACCGGCGTTTTCACCCGGCCCGCAGATCACCTGTGGCCCGGTGGTGGGCAGCGTGCGCAGCCATTTCTTCGACGACTTGTAGGAACAATGCTCATTCCACATCGCCGAGAAAATCCCCAGTTCCGTGAACGTCGGCACCCGCCCGATGATCTGCAACAGCCGCTCGTATTCATCGGGTTTCATCCCGTGCTTGGCGACCAGTTCCGGGGTGATCTTTGGGTCTTGCATGAAGTCTCTCCACTCGACTGCGGGTTCTTTAAGCGATCAGTTCAAAACATGAAAGGCCAACCAATGCAGCAAGGACCATCTGACTGGCACCGCCGAAGGAACGTATCTGCGGTTGGCAAGTTGTACTGATGTGCCGTGTTGACGGTGACAATCAGGAGTAAACCTATGTTCAAGTCAAATACCATGCGTGCCGCTGCCATTCTCATGTCGGTCGCAGCCGCGCCGGCTCTGGCCCTTGATATGACCGCCGATGTCATGCTTGGGGCTGCGCCGGAAGACATGACCATCATGAAAATGGTCGAAGGCAGCGCCTTTGTCGGCAATGAAGTTCGCACCAAGGACCAGGTCGTGATCGGCCTCGTAGATGCAGTCTATGAGGATGGCGAAAAAGGCCCGATGGTGCTGATCGCCATCAAATCCGACATTGCCGCGCAATCCAGTGTCAAGACCTTCACCCTGCCATTGGCGGACGACATGGTCTCGGACGGCTCGCTGACCCTGGCTTGGACCGAAGCTGAATTGTTCGTTGCCCTGAGCGATCAGCTGAAGCCAGCCGGCAGCAACTGATCCACCCCGGATCTGATCCACGACAGGCCCGGCAGGAAACTGCCGGGCCTTTTGCTTGCCCGACTTGGCCTGTCCAGGGCTGAAATCTTCGCTGTGGCCTTGGGCGGGCCACCGGGCTGATCCCCCGCTGCTAATTTTTTGCGCCCAAAAACCAAGCGATTTCAACACTGTCACAAATATAATGCGAAATTTCACAAATATCTTTTGATAGCGTGTCGAAATCCAGCCAGCCTGAACGTCCTTGGGGTATCGAAACAGCAAAACAGGAGATCACCAAATGACCGCCGCGATCACGTCTCTTTACGCCCTGCCACTGGCCGCCATCTATCTGGTGCTTTGGTTCAACGTCACCCGCACCCGTTCGGCGATGAATTTGTCCATCGGCGATGCCGGCGACAGCACGCTGCTGCGCCGCATCCGCTGCCATGGCAACTTTGTCGAATGGGTGCCGATGGTGCTGATCCTGATGCTTCTGGCCGAGTTACAGGGGGCGGACGCGATCTACATCCACGCTTCGGGCGCTTTGCTGGTGCTGGGCCGTCTGGCCCATCCGATCGGCCTGAAGGTCGACAATGCCACCCACCCGCTGCGCATCATTGGCAATTCGACCAACATTCTTGCCACCGTGAACGCGATGATCTGCCTGGCCGTCAAGGGCCTTGGCTACTGACCCCGTCGACGGCCCAAACCCCAACCCAAGGAACTCAAATCATGCAATATATGGCTTTGATCTACTCCGATCCCACCCGTGAACCCGCCTATGGCACTCCCGAATTTGCCGCCATGATGAAAGGCTATTTCGACGTCAACGAAGTCATGAAAGCTGCAGGCCATCTGGTCGCCGGGGAAGGACTGCAAGGCATTGAAACCGCAACCTCCTTGCGCCTCAAATCCGGCAAAGTCGAAACCATGGACGGCCCCTTTGCCGAGACCAAGGAACATCTGGGCGGCTATTACATCATGGATGTGCCCGATCTGGACACCGCGCTGAACTACGCGGCCATGATCCCTTCAGCCGGTTTCGGCACCATCGAGGTGCGCCCGCTGATGACCTACAACCCCGCCGGTTGAAAATGTCAGCCGCTCCCCAGGCCATCGCAGCCACCCGCGCTCTGGAGGCCGTGATGCGCAATGACAGGGGGCGGCTGATCTCTGCCCTGATCGCGCGCCTGCGTGATTTCCAATTGGCCGAAGAGGTGCTGCAAGAGGCCGCTGTTTCGGCGCTGACCCATTGGGGCCGCTCTGGCTTGCCGGCCTCGCCGCAGGGATGGCTGTTGAAAGTGGCGCTGCGCAAAGCCATTGACCGTTTGCGCGGCCACAGCCGTGACAACCGCCGCGCCGCCGAAATGGCGGTTTTGGCCGCAGATGAGGCCGATGAGACGGACCCCGACAGGATCCCCGACGAACGCCTGTGCCTGATCTTCACCTGTTGCCATCCGGCTCTGGAGTCAAAATCCCGGGTGGCCCTGACGTTGCGCACCGTGTCGGGCCTGACCACGTCCGAAATCGCCGCCGCCTTTCTGGATGCGGAACCCACGATGGGCCAACGGCTGTCGCGCGCCAAGGCCAAGATCGCCGCCGCTGGCATCCCCTTTGCCATCCCCGCGCCCGAGGATTGGGAGGCGCGGCTGCATTCGGTGCTGACCGTGGTCTACCTGATCTTCAACGCGGGCTACACTCAGCCGACAGATGACCCCCGCAATCTGGCCTCCGAGGCGGTTTTCCTCGCCCGACTGTTGGATCAGTTGCGCCCCGAAGATCCAGAGATCGAGGGCGCGCTGGCGCTGATGCTGTTCGCCCACGCCCGCCGTCACGCCCGCATCGATGCCCATGGCGCCACCCTGCCGCCACAGGATCAGAACCGCGCCCTTTGGGACCATGCGCAACTGGCGCAGGCCGATGACCTGCTGCGCCGGGCGCTTGGCCGCGGCCACCCTGGCCCGCACCAGATCCGCGCCGCAATCTCTGCCTGCCATGTCCTGCCCGAAACGCCGGACTGGCCGCAAATCCTTGCGCTCTATCACACGCTGCTGCGCTATGAGCCGACCCCGGTGGTACAATTGAACTGCGTCGTGGCCTTGGCCGAAACCGGTCAAGCTGCGGCGGCTTTGGCACAGCTTGAAACCCTGCAGGATGATCTGGCCGACTATCAACCCTACCATGCCGCCCGTGCCGATCTTCTGGCCCGCACGGGGAATCACCGCGCCGCCCTTGCCGCCTATGATCAGGCCATCGCCCGCGCCACCCATTCTGCCGACGCTGCTTTTCTGCACCAAAGACGGGCGAAACTGCCTTGAGAACAAGCACTTCCATATTCTTGCCCGAAAAGCAAAAAAAAGGGCCGAGCTTTCGCTCGGCCAAGTCCAACAGGGAGGTATGAAGCAATAAGAGCGAACTCGACTATCACTTCGCAGATCTTTGTATACGGACGGACTCAACGGCTCAACGACAAACAGGCTGCAACTGCGGCATTGCCGCCATGCGCTGTGTGCATGGCTGGGTTATGTTTTTGTCACATTGCACCGATCACGGTCATAGGATTTCCAACAGCGTTCCCGGAATCCGGGCAGGTCCTGGTTCAAACATCCGACAGGATCCGGCGCGCTTGAAAGACCCTCAAGGGCGCGCGCGTCAGTGCCAAGTGCAAGGATCGAGCCGTGTCGGGGGACTGCCCCCGATCGGCCACCGCAACTTCAGTCCTGCTGCCTGCGCCGGAACGCCATGATCTCTTCCAGCACGAAATCGCGGAACGCGGACACCCGTTTGGAATGCCGCAACTCTTCGGGATAGGCCAGAAACACCGGCACTTCGCCGCTTTCGGTTTCGGGCAGCACCCGCACCAGATGCGGGAAATCTTCGGTGATGTAATCGGGCAGAACGCCGATCCCCAGATGGTTCAGCACCCCCTGCAACACCCCGAAATAGTTGTTCACCGTCAGCGTGGATGGGATGTCATGGCTCATCAGTTCGGCCACCAGCAGCGCCCCCGCCGCCACCTGCGCCGTGCCCGCGTGCTGACAGATCAGACGGTGCTGCGAGAAATCGTCCATGCTGACAGGCGTGCCGCTTTCGGCCAGATATTCCGGCGTCGCATAAAGCCGCATCTTGATATGCATCAACCGCTTGCGGATCAGATCGGCCTGTGACGGCTCTTTCATGCGGATCGCGACATCAGCCTCGCGCATCGGCAGGTCGAGCACGCGTTCCTCCAGCATCAGATCAATCTTCAGGCTGGGGTATTTCTTGTAAAGCGCCGGCAAACGCGGGGCCAGCCACAGGGTGCCAAAGCCGGTGGTGGTGGTCACTCGCAATTCGCCGAACACTTCATCTTCGCTGTCACGGATGCGGGCGGCGGTGGCGTCCAGCCGCTTGACCATCTGTTGCGTCGCGTCAAACAGCAACTCACCCGGCTCGGTCAGGATCAGCCCGCGCGCGTGACGGTGAAACAGCGTCACCGAAAGGCTTTCCTCCAGCGACCGGATCTGCCGACTGACCGCCGACTGCGACAGATGAAGGACTTCGCCCGCATGCGTCAGGCTGCCCTTGTCGGCAACCGCGTGAAAAATGCGCAGCTTATCCCAGTCCATCGTGTTCCCTGACTTGCTTTTGCGGAAGCTACCACAGGCTTGCCGTTCTAAGCAGATAATTCCGGCTGTAAACGGGGCAAATGCCGGGAATTCCCCCCCGCGCACGGATCGGTGCGTCACACGGGCGTCATGCAAGCGGGTCACAGTGAGCGAACCCACCCAAGGGGCCGATGATTCAAGGCGATATCATGCAGCACAGCGACGTGACCCAAGACATCAGCTATGCCACCTCGGCCCGCACCATGCCCGGTCGCGCCCTGATGCGCGCGCTGGAAAACGTCACTGGCCGCCGCCGCCTGATCGCCCGCGCCAAGGGCTATGAGGCAGAGGTCGCCCAGGGCCGGTCTTTCTGGCAGGTGATCCCCGAACGTTACGGCCTGTCTCTGGACATCACGGCCGGTTCGCTGGCCAACATCCCCAGCACCGGCCCGCTGGTTATCATCGCCAACCACCCCTACGGCATTCTCGACGGTCTGATGATGGGCCATCTGCTGGACGCCATGCGCGGCGATTTCCGCATTCTGGCCAATTCCGTCTTCCGCCGCGCCCCCGATCTGAACCGGGTGCTGCTGCCGATTTCCTTTGATGAGACGAAAGAGGCGGTCAAGCTGAACCTTGAAACCCGCAGCACCGCGCTGAGTTACCTCGCCACCGGCGGCGCCATCGGCGTCTTTCCCGGCGGCACCGTCTCTACCTCTGCCAAACCCTTCTCCAAACCCATGGACCCAAGCTGGCGCAATTTTACCGCCAAGATGATCGCCAAATCCGGTGCCACCGTGGTGCCGATCTACTTTGAGGGTCACAACTCGCGCCTTTTCCAGCTCGCCTCGCGCATCCATTCCAACCTGCGCCTGGCCTTGTTGCTGTCGGAATTCAAGTCGCGGATGGACGAACCCGTTCGCGTGGTCATCGGCGAGCCCATCGCGCCCGCCACCCTGCAGGCCCTGAAATCCGACCCCACCGCGATGATGGAAACCCTGCGCCGCGCCACCTACGCCCTTTCGCCGAACGCACTTCCGTCCTATGATCTGGGCTACGAGTTTGAGGCGAAGTACAAAGCGCGCTAGCCGGGGGGCAACCCCGCGCGCGCAAGTGGGCAGGGGGCAGCTATGGCAGTGGGCGTATTCGACAGCGGCATCGGCGGCTTGACGGTTCTGGACGCACTGCAAAAGCGCCTGCCGGACGTGCCCTTCGTCTACTTTGGCGACAACGCCCACGCGCCCTACGGTGTGCGCACCCCTGATGACATCTTCAACCTGACCACCGCCGCCACCGAACGCCTGTGGGCCGAGGGCTGCGATCTGGTGATCCTGGCCTGCAACACCGCATCGGCGGCCGCCTTGAAACGCATGCAGGAAACCTGGGTTCCCCCCGGCAAGCGCGTTTTGGGCGTGTTCGTCCCTCTGATCGAGGCGCTGACCGAACGCCAGTGGGGGGACAACTCCCCGCCGCGCGAGGTTGCCGTCAAGCATGTGGCGCTGTTTGCCACCCCCGCCACCGTGGCCTCCCGTGCCTTCCAGCGCGAACTTGCCTTCCGCGCCATCGGGGTGGATGTCGAGGCGCAGCCCTGCGGCGGGGTCGTCGACGCCATCGAACAGGGCGATGAAATCCTTGCCGAAGCCCTTGTGCGCAGCCATGTCGAGGCGCTCAAACGCCGGATGCCGCATCCGCAGGCAGCGGTGCTGGGGTGCACCCACTATCCCCTGATGGAAAAAGCCTTTGCCGAGGCGCTGGGGCCAAGCGTCAAAGTCTATTCCCAAGCCAATCTGGTCGCGGACTCGCTGGCCGATTACCTGACCCGCCGACCCGAGATGCTGGGGCAGGGCACGCAGTCGAAGTTCATCACCACCGGCGACGCCGCCAACGTGTCCAACAAGGCCACCCAATTCCTGCGCAAACGCGTCACGTTTGAGCCCGCCTGACCCGCCCGGCTTCACGCAGCAGCGGCCACTCCGGCAGGGCGCAGGTCGACACCATGTCGGTGCGGGCGATTGATCCCGAGGCGCGAACCGAGCCGCAGCACCCCAAGGATCTGGCCAGAGCCCTGGGCCTGACCCGAAAATATCAACGCGATCCACGCGCAACTGAACGGGCCTGCCCTTTGCGCAGGATGCAAAAGGCGCGCTTCTGCTTGCGCGTCCTTTCGATGCGATGGATTGATCGCCCTTGCCGGCCCGGCCCGGACCCCCAACGTCTGGACGAACAAGGCAACATGGCAGGGCGTGAAAACCGCCATGCCCGGCCAAAGTGTTAAGAACGAGTTAAAATGACAGGGTCAAGTCACTGATATCGCTTGTCTAAGAAACGGTCCCGAGTTGGGACCACTGCAGGCCTTGCCCTTGCAAGCCAAGGCGTCCATCCTCTGGCAAAACTCAACCACAGGTCGCCATGATCCCGCTCGAAGCCCACCGCGCCGCCCGCCTTGCCGCCCTTCAGGCCGAGGATGGCTGGCTCAACCTGATCGCCCGGCTGCCGATCCTGCCCGGCCCGCAAACGGTCGGCGCAGGCGCGGGCGCCGCCTTGCCGCTGCCCCACGGCCCCGATCACCTGGGCACTCTGATCGAGGCTGGCGGCAGCTACAGCCTGCAAACCCCGACAGGCTCCCACCCGTTCCAAACCACCCCCGACACGCCGCCCCAACTGCGGGTGCCGCCCTATCTGCTGGAGATCCACACCGCCGACGATCAACCCGCGCTGCGGGTGCGCGACCTGACGCTGCCCCGCGCCTGCACGCTTCACCACTTTCCCACCGATCCCGCATGGATCATCCGCGCCGACTGGCATGCCCTTGCCACCCCGCAGGCGCAGGCCATCGGCCAGAAGGGAGGGCGGGCGACAACGGTGGTTCTGACCCACACCGCGCAGTTCACCCACGACGGCCAAGCCGTCACCCTGCTGGCCACCCATTGGAAATCCGGCAAGCCGATGTTCGTGTTCCGCGACGCCACTTCGGGGCGGGAAACCTACGCCGCCTCGCGGTTTCTGATCGGTGAGGATGCCACCGACACCCAGATCACGCTGGATTTCAACCGCGCCTTCACCCCACCCTGCGGCTTTACCGATTTCGCGATCTGCCCGCTGCCGCCACGCGAAAACATCTTGCCCTTCGCGATTCGCGCGGGTGAATTGCGGCCCGGCGGGCCAATCTCTGATCCTGGCGGGATGGGAAACAACCCGGATCCGGCGTTTCCGGCCGCGAGCCAATCCAAGATGCACGCGGGCTAGTTTGATCAATTGCGGTGCATCCGAACCCTTTGTGCCGCAACTTTGCCCAGATTTGGCCGCGTTACCTTGGTTCAACCGACAGGTGAGAGACATGCGAAAGCTTTGACCTGCGGAGAGGATTTGTCACAATGGTCATAGGGTCCAATACCTCTGACACCAAGATGATCAACATCGCCTTGTCTTCGGCAGATGGGACCGGAAAGGGCTGGCAAGACCCTGTCCAGATGATCCCGCATGGCATGAACGGCAATCCCGAAAGCTTTGTCGCCTCGATCAAGGCGGGTCTGCCGCTGGTGAACAACTTCCGCGTGCTGTTCAACGAATATTCCTTCAACGCAGATGGGTCGATGAACCCGCTGTTTGAGCGATTTTTGGTGGCGGCGGCGGCCGAAGGCTATGGCCTGACGCTGACCTATGGATCTGGGGACGCACAGAATATCGGCATCGGCAGCGGTGCTTGGGGCGCGCTCAGCAATGACGCCGCCTATAAGGCGTTGCAGGCCAACTATGCCGACATGGCCGGGTCTTGGACCAAATTGATGAACTGGATGGACGCGCATCAACCGGTGAAGGCCGCGATTTACGGGCTTGACCTGATGAACGAGCCCGCAGGCTATCGCCACAGCATCAAGACCAATGGCTCTGATGCGACCTATTCGCTGGCGAGCTTTGTCAAACTGTTCGCCGATCACATGATCGGGCTGTCTGACCTGGTGCAGGCGCGCGATGACGGCAAGGTTCTGGTTGGCGGTTGGGGTTACAATGGCGATTTCCTGACCTTGGGCAGTACCAAAATCGGTGCGGTTTCGGCGGTGGATTATATACGCAATGGTGTCGGCGCCGATCTGGTCTGGTCGGCGCATTTGTACCCCGGTTGGGTGGGTACCTCTGTTGTCACCTCACCGGGCCAGTTGGAGGCGATGCTGGAGGCGCAATATGCGCCCGTCACCGGCGATGATGTGCTGATCACCGAGATCAACGCCTATGGCTCGGTCGACAACACCGCCGAAGTGGCGGATTTCACCGATATGTATGTGGCCAGTTTTAACTGGTTTGCCAAAAATGGCATTGGCTTGGGCTGGTATCCGGGCGTGCAGACCGGGGCCTCCAGCCTATTGTCGATGGATGTGAAGGGCAATCTGGCCTACCGCCATCAACACTCTTTTGCTCATGCCATGGACGCCTATTCTCTCAGCATGGCTCCGGCCAGTGCGGCGGCGGGAGAAGTGGTCGCTGTGGCGCTGGTCACGGCCAAACTGGTGAACGAGGCGTATCAGGTGCAGGAAGGTGAGTCCGCCATTGATCTGATCAACAAGGCAGGCCACGGCTTTGGTTTTGGTGGCGGCGACACGCTGCTGGGCACCGATCTGTCCAATGATTTCCTGTACGGCGGCACCGGCAATGACAGTCTGATCGGCCTTTTGGGCGACGACTTTCTGTTTGGACAGGATGGGGCCGACAGCCTGATGGGCGGAGGCGGCATCGACCATCTGTTCGGCGGCGACGGGGCTGATCATCTGGACGGGGGGTTGGCCAAGGACGTTTTGTATGGCGGGGCGGGGGACGATACCTATGTTTTGGCTTCTGCGCAGGACGTGGTGGTCGAATACGAAGGTGAGGGGATCGACACAGTGTTGACCGCCCTGAACGTGCTGTCGCTGGCGGTTGGCAAGGCGACGCAATACGGGCAGGTGGAAAACCTGACTTACACGGGCACCAGTGTTTTTACCGGTTCGGGCAATGCTTTGGCCAATGTGCTGATTGGCGCTGCGGGGGCTGACAAGTTGCTGGGCGGAGCGGGTCATGACCGGCTGCTTGGCAATGCCGGCAATGACGTCTTGTATGGCGAGACTGGGAATGATGTGCTGCTGGGCGGGGCAGGGGCCGACCGCCTGGATGGCGGGCTGGGCATCGACACCGCGTCATATCAGACCGCCACATTGCGAGTGGTCGTGGACATGACGGCGCCAAAGCTTGGTCAGGGCGATGCCAAGGGCGACGTGCTGGTCGGCATCGAAAATCTGGAAGGCTCTGGGTTTGCCGATGTTCTGACCGGCAACACTTTGGCCAACAGTCTTTTCGGTGGTGCTGGCAACGACCGCATCTGGGGACACGGCGGTGCGGACAGCCTTTTTGGCGGGGCCGGGGCGGATGTGTTCGTGTTCAAGAAGGCCAGTGGCGTCGACCGGGTCATGGATTTTCAAGACAACCTCGACACCGTGGCACTGATCGGCTTTGCGGGGATCAACACTGCGGCCAAAGCGCTTGGCTATGCCATTCAGGTGGGCGATGACGTGGTGTTCCAATTTGGCGCCACCGACAGTTTGACGGTTCAGAAAATCACCAAAGTCGCCTTGCTGGATGATCTGGTCTTTCTCTGAGCGTGGCGGGGTTGCGCCGCAGGGAATGCTTCGCAAAACGGGATCGTGCCTTGGTTCCGGCCACATTCAAGGTTGCGGCACAAACCGACATTGTTCTTGAATTTCCTCTTGCATCGCGACGGGTCAGCCGCCACATCTGCCGCGATATTTGCAGGAGTTTGCCATGACACATCGCATCGCCATCCTGGGGGCTTCGGGTTATACAGGCGCTGAATTGGTGCGCCTGATCGCCACTCATCCAAAGATGGAAATCGTGGCTCTGTCGGCGGATCGCAAAGCGGGCATGGCGATGGCAGAAGTGTTTCCGTTCCTGCGCCACCTGACATTGCCACGGCTGCAAAAAATAGACGAGATTGACTTTTCACAGGTCGATCTGGCCTTTTGCGCGCTGCCCCATGCCACGACGCAGGTGGTGGTATCCGCCTTGCCGCGTGATCTGAAGATCGTCGATCTGTCTGCCGACTTCCGGCTGCGCGATGTGGCGGAATATGAAAAATGGTATGGCCAGCCCCACACTGCCCCCGATTTGCAGCGCGAGGCGGTTTACGGTTTGACCGAATTCTACCGCGAGGACATCCGTGCCGCGCGTCTGGTTGCGGGTACGGGCTGCAACGCCGCCGCTGGGCAATACGCCCTGCGTCCCCTGATTGCGGCCGGGGTGATTGATCTGGACAGCATCCTGATCGACCTGAAAGCGGGGGTTTCCGGGGCGGGGCGGTCTTTGAAGGAAAACCTGCTTTATGCCGAACTGTCGGGCGGCACCCATACCTATTCCGCAGGCGGCAAACATCGGCACCTGGGCGAGTTTGATCAGGAATTTTCCAAAATCGCCGGGCGTCCGGTGCATGTGCAATTCACGCCGCACCTGCTGCCGATGAACAGGGGCATTCTGGAAACCGTTTACGTCAAGGGCGATCCCGCGACCGTGCATGCCACCTTGGCCGCCGCTTATGCCGAGGAAGTGTTCATTCAGGTGCTACCCTTTGGCACACTCCCCTCGACACGCGACATCGCAGGGTCCAACTATTGTCACATCGGGGTGATCGGTGATCGCATCCCGGGGCGGGCTGTGGTGGTGGCGGTATTGGACAACCTGACCAAAGGGTCGTCCGGCCAAGCCATCCAGAACGCCAATCTGATGCTGGGGATCGAGGAAACGGCAGGGCTGATGCTGGCCCCGATGTTCCCGTAAGAGGGCGATATGGCTGGTCTTAAAGGTCTGAAGAAAACGCGGCGCATTCAGGTGATCCTCTTGGCATTTCTGGCCTTGGCGGTTTCAACTGCGCTGATTGGTTATGCGATGCAGGACGGCATCAACTTTTTCCGCTCGCCCAGTCAGGTGGTGTCAGAGCCGCCACAGCCGGGCGAGGTGTTCCGCATCGGCGGGCTTGTCGAAACCGGTACGCTGGTGCGCGGGCAAAGCGAAGTGATCACCTTTGCCGTGACAGACACCAACAAGACGGTTCCGGTGCGCTTTGCCGGGGTGTTGCCCGATCTCTTCGCCGAAGGGGCTGGCATGGTGGGCACCGGGTCGATGGAGGGGGATACCTTTGTCGCCACTGAAATTCTGGCCAAGCATGACGAAAGTTACATGCCCAAAGAAGTGGTGGACGCGCTGAAGGCACAGGGGGTCTATCAGGAACCTGCGTCCCAATAGCCCAACGGCGGTTGGCTGCATCGGCCTTCGCGGGGTTTCACACCGCCAAGCCATTGGCTCTTGAACCAATGGCGAAACCAACAGCCTGCCCGTGGGATTTTTTGCCAATGTGAAAGCAAATTTTAGCTGAATTTGACAGATCGCCCGCCTTAATCTGTCTTAACTTTACCGCCGCATCCTGCATCCCAATCGCTTTGGGGGATGCCATGAAGTCAGTCCGTGATCTTGCCACCGAAATCGGCGTTCGTGAGGGCGGCTTTGTGAATGACCCCGATGATCCGGGCGGGGCGACCAATCACGGCGTCACTTTGGGCACTTTGCGGCGGTTGGGGATTGATCTGACCGGCGAGGGCCGGATTGATCTGGCGGATGTGCGGCGTGTGGCGGCGGCTCAAGCCGTTGATATCTATGTCGATCACTATTTCACCCGCCCCGGATTGGCGGCCTTGCCCGAGGTTTTGCAGGCGTCGGTGTTTGACATGTATGTCAACGCAGGCGGCAATGCGGTGAAGGTGTTGCAGCGGTTGTTGGGGGAAATGGGCTATCCTTGCGATGCCGACGGGCAGGTCGGGCCACAAACCATCCGCGCCGCACAGATGGCGTATCAGGCGGCGCCCGGCCATCTGGCCGACGCTTATGGCATTGCGCGGCGCAATTATTACTACGCTTTGGCCGATGCCCGCCCGGCCAGCCGCAAATTTGCGCGCAAACGCGATGGCGGCAAGGGGGGCTGGATCACCCGCGCCGAAGAGTTCATTGCACCCCGCTATCATTTGACCGAGGCGCAGCACCGCGCGCGGGTGTCAAGTTGGGGAGGGTCGGAGGGATGATCGGCAAACTGGTGGGCGGACCTGCTGCCGTTTCGG
This sequence comes from Cypionkella sp., assembly GCA_044231405.1. Taxonomy (GTDB): domain Bacteria; phylum Pseudomonadota; class Alphaproteobacteria; order Rhodobacterales; family Rhodobacteraceae; genus Cypionkella. The sequence continues at coordinate 14,941 of JBIHZO010000017.1, forward strand.
CACTTGGCGATGCGGCGCGCGGGGTGGCCGAGGTCTTTGTGCCCTCTGCCACCAGGCGGATGGAGTTGTCGGCCAAAGCGCAAAGCGATGCATTGGCCGAATTCGGGGCCGAGTTCGACAATCCGTCCATGGGTTGGTTTGATCGCTTTATCAACGGCTTGAACCGTTTGCCCCGGCCCCTGCTGGCCTTTGGCACCATTGGCCTCTTTGTCTATGCCATGACAGACCCGCAGGCTTTTGCCTTGCGCATGGTGGGGTTGAACGCGGTGCCAGAGCCGTTGTGGTGGTTGCTGGGCGCGGTGGTGGCATTTTACTTCGGCGCGCGCGAAACCCACTATTTTCGCAACCGCCCGGTGATGCTGCCGCCAGTCTCGGCCCCCACGCCTGTGCCCGAGGACAATCCCGCCCTGACGGACTGGCGGGCAGGGCAAAACGAGGGCACTTAAACGGGCGCTCCTTGACCTGTCTTGCCGGCTCTGGCATTCCCAAGCCGGTAAGACAGGAATTGATCAAATGAACCTCTTCGCCGAAATCCGCAATCTTGTGGTGGACAGCCTGACCGCTTTGGCCCGCGAGGGCGTGCTGCCCGCTGATCTGGATCACGCCCAGATCGCCGTGGAACCGCCGCGCGACGCCGCCCATGGCGATATGGCGACCAATGCCGCGATGGTGCTGGCGAAACCTGCCGGTCTGCAACCGCGCGTGATTGCCGAGGCTTTGGCTGCCCGTCTGGCGCTGGACCCGCGGATTGCTTCGGCCGAAGTGGCGGGGCCGGGGTTCCTGAACCTGCGGCTGTCGGCGGTGATGTGGCAGGGGCTGGTCGGGGCGGTTCTGTCGCAGGGTGCGGAATTTGGGCGTTCCACCATGGGCCGTGGTCGCAAGGTGAACGTCGAGTTCGTGTCCGCCAACCCCACCGGGCCGATGCATGTGGGCCATGTGCGCGGCGCTGTGGTCGGTGATGCTTTGTCGCGGTTGCTGGCATTTGCCGGCTGGAATGTGACGCGCGAATATTACATAAATGATGCCGGATCGCAGGTCGATGTGCTGGCACGCTCGGCCTACGAGCGTTACCGCGAAGCGCATGGCCTGTCGCCGGAAATCCGCGAGGGGCTTTACCCCGGCGATTACCTGATCCCGGTTGGCGAGGCGATGAAGGCCAAATGGGGCGACGATCTGCTGGACAAGGCCGAGCAGTACTGGCTGGCCGACGTCCGCGAATTTGCCACCGAAATGATGATGCAGATGATCCGCGATGATCTGGAGCAGTTGGGCGTCAAGATGGACGTCTATTCCTCCGAAAAGGCGCTTTATGGCACCGGCCAGATTGAGGCTGCGATCCAGACCCTGCGCGACATGGACCTGATCTATGAAGGCACGTTGGAGCCGCCGAAAGGCAAGACGCTGGAGGATTGGGAACCACGCATCCAGACCCTGTTCCGCAGCACAGCGCATGGCGATGATGTGGATCGCCCGGTGATGAAATCGGATGGCTCCTGGACCTATTTTGCGCCCGATATTGCCTATCATTACAACAAGGTACAGCGCGGCTTTGATGAGCTGATCGACATTTTCGGAGCCGATCATGGCGGTTATGTCAAGCGCATGAAGGCGGCGGTTTCGGCGCTGTCCGGGGGCCGTGTGCCGCTGGATATCAAGCTGGTGCAACTGGTCAAACTTTACAAGAACGGTGAGCCGTTCAAGATGTCCAAACGCGCGGGCACTTTTGTGACATTGCGCGATGTGGTTGAACAGGCGGGCGCCGATGTGACGCGGTTCATGATGCTGACCCGCAAGAATGACGTGACGCTGGATTTTGACTTCGCAAAGGTGCTGGAGCAATCCAAGGATAACCCGGTATTCTATGTGCAATACGCCAACGCCCGCATCAATTCGGTGATCCGCAAGGCGACCGAGGCCGGTGTGGATTGCAGCGACAGCGCCCTTGCGCGCGCCGATCTGTCGATCCTGTCGCATCCGGCCGAAATCGACATGGCCAAGAAACTGGCCGAATGGCCGCGCCTTGTGGAAATCGCCGCCAAAGGCAATGAACCGCACCGGGTGGCGTTTTACCTGTATGAATTGGCCTCGGAATTCCACGGCTTGTGGAACAAGGGCAACGATGACACCACGCTTCGTTTCGTGCAGGAGGGCAATGCGGCAACATCTGCCGCAAAAATTGCGCTGGCACGGGCCACGGGCGTTGTGATTTCATCGGGCTTGGCTATCCTTGGCGTCACACCTGTGCAGGAGATGCGTTAAGCATCGGCGCAGGCGTGGCAGGCAAACAACAAGCGGGGGCGGCATGTATCGCCCAAACGCACGAGGCA
>JBIHZO010000240.1:0-5643 GCA_044231405.1 Cypionkella sp.
CACGGCGCGCCCGAAGCGTTGATCGCCGCCCTCGATCAGATCGGATTTCCGGCGCAGGTGTTACCGTCAACGTGATGCCATGACGCCGGGTTGCGGATTGCAGGCGTCGCGCGAACTGGGTAAAACGTCGTATTCCTTCCTTGTTTTGGCCCCGTTGGGGCCGCAAGCGGAAGGCACGTTAACCAAACGGCGCAACGCCGAAAAAAACGACCGGAGCAGTTCTATGGCCACCCAGACCCCCGCCCCTCAACAAGGCGGCAGCCAGACCCCCTCGCAACAGCAAGGGCAATCGGGCACTCCCACGCCGCAACAGGGCAGCACGCCTGTGTTCCGCGACTGGGCTTCCATCTGAAATTCCCCCTTTTCTGCACAAAGGCCAGCCAGTAGGCTGGCTTTTGTCATTGCAGGTGATCCATGTCTGATCCGGTGTCTTCCATCCCGAACCTTGGCCCGGCCTCCGAGGCGGCCTTTGCCAAAGCGGGCATCCACACCGCGCAAGAGATCCGCAACATGGGCGCGGACGAGGCCTATCGCCGCTTGCTGATGGCGGGCACGCAGGCGCATTTCATCGGATATTATGTGCTGCATATGGGCCTTCAGGGCCGCCCATGGAACGATTGTCAGGGCGATGAGAAAGCGGCACTTCGGCTGCGGTTCGATGCGATCAAGGCCAGCATGGTCGGAACAAAGGAAAAGGGCCGCTCCGAACTGGAAACGGCCCTGCAATTCTTTGGCGTTGTAGAGCGTCGCAAGCCCTGATCGGTTGGCAATCGCGGACCGAAGGGTTGCCCCGGTCCGGTTTTGATCAACCAACCAGTTCAAGTCCCGAGAAGAAGAAAGCAATCTCGCGGGCGGCAGCAGCTTCCGAGTCCGACCCGTGGGCCGAATTTTCGCCCTTGGACAGTGCGAATTCCTTGCGGATGGTGCCGGCATCGGCCTGAGCCGGATCGGTGGCACCCATCACTTCGCGGTTTTTGGCAATGGCGGATTCGCCTTCCAGAACCTGAACCACAACCGGCTCGGATGCCATGAACGCGCACAGCTCGCCGTAAAAGCCACGCTCGGCGTGTTCGGCATAAAACTGGCCCGCTTGGGCTGCGGTCAGGTGAATGCGCTTGGAGGCGACCACGCGCAGGCCAGCCTCTTCGAACTTGGCCACGATCTTGCCGGTCAGGTTGCGCTTTGTGGCGTCGGGTTTGATGATCGAAAGGGTGCGCTCAATAGCCATTTGGCTCTCCATGGGTAGGGGCGTTGCGGCCCGGAAACTTCTGGGCGCCTGCTAACACGCGGCGCTCGGCTTGAAAACCCCAAGCCATGCGCAAAACAATGCCGTCCCCGGTTGACGCCGCCCGTCCCATAGGGCAATGCCCGGCCATGCTTAAAATCGAAGACATCACCTATTCCGTCGAAGGCCGCCCCCTGTTCGAGGGGGCCTCGGCCACCATTCCCACCGGTCACAAGGTTGGCCTTGTCGGGCGCAACGGCGCGGGCAAGACCACGCTGTTCCGCCTGATCAAGAAAGAGCTGGCGCTGGAGGGTGGTGACATCTCGATGCCAAGCCGCGCCCGCATCGGGGGTGTGGCGCAAGAAGTGCCGTCATCTTCGACCAGCCTGCTGGACACGGTTCTGGCCGCCGACACCGAACGCGCCGCGCTGTTGATCGAGGCGGAAACCGCGCATGATCCGCACCGCATTGCCGACATTCAGCACCGCCTGAACGACATCGACGCCTGGTCGGCCGAAGGCCGCGCGTCCAGCATCCTCAAGGGTCTGGGCTTTGACACCGAGGCGCAGCAGCGCCCCTGTTCGGATTTCTCGGGCGGTTGGCGGATGCGGGTGGCTTTGGCCGGTGTTCTGTTCGCGCAACCCGATTATCTGCTGCTGGACGAGCCGACCAACTATCTCGACCTTGAAGGTGCGTTGTGGTTGGAAAGCTATTTGCAAAAGTATCCGCACACGGTGCTGATCATTTCGCACGACCGCGGCCTTTTGAACCGCGCCGTCACCGGCATTCTGCATCTGGACAACAAGAAGCTAACCTATTGGTCCGGCCCCTACGACCAATTCGCCCGACAGGTTTCCGAACGCCGCGCCGTGCTGCAGGCCGAAGCGCGCAAGCAAGACGCGCGGCGTGCGCATTTGCAGGCCTTTGTTGATCGCTTCAAAGCCAAGGCCTCAAAAGCCGCGCAGGCCCAATCCCGCGTGAAAATGCTGGAAAAGATGGAGACGATCACCGCGCCCGAGGATGCCAAGAAGGTGGTTTTCACTTTCCCGGAACCGGAAGAGCTGTCGCCCCCGATCATCAACATGGAAGGCGTGGCCGTGGGTTACGGCGGCCCGCCAATCCTGAAAAAGCTGTCCTTGCGCATTGATCAGGATGACCGCATCGCCTTGCTGGGCCGCAACGGTGAGGGAAAATCCACGCTGTCCAAGCTGTTGGCCGGCAAGCTGATCGCCTGCGAAGGCAAGATGGTGCAATCGTCGAAACTGCGCATTGGCTATTTTGCCCAGCATCAGGTTGATGAGTTGGTGATTGACGAGACACCCCTGCAACACGTCATGCGCCTGCGCCCTGCCGAGGGCCAGCCGCGTCTGCGTGCGCGCCTTGCGGGCTTTGGCCTGATGGCCGATCAGGCGGAAACCGCCGTGGGCCGCCTGTCTGGTGGCCAAAAGGCCCGCCTGTCGCTGCTGCTCGCCACCATCGACGCGCCACATCTGCTGATCCTTGACGAACCGACCAACCACCTTGACATGGAATCGCGTGAGGCCTTGGTCGAGGCGTTGACGGCCTATTCCGGCGCTGTGGTTCTGGTGTCCCACGACATGCACCTGCTGGGTCTGGTGGCAGACCGGCTTTGGCTGGTCAAGGGTGGGGCCGTGACGCCCTACACCGAAGACCTGGAGGCCTACCGCCGTCAGTTGCTGGCCGGGGATGAGGACGCAAAGCCGGTTGCCAAGCCAGTGGAAAAGGTCAAACGCGCCTCGCAGGATGACATCAAGGCGCTGCGCGTCGAAGTGAAGAAATCCGAGGAACGTTTGGCGAAAATCAACGACATGCGCGACAAGCTGGCTAAAAAACTGGCCGATCCGGCACTCTACGAAGACAGCCGCCGGGGCGAGCTGGACACATGGAACAAAAAATATGGTGAGGTGATGGAAGCCCTCGACCGCGCCGAGGCGATGTGGGTGACGGCGCAAGAGAAGCTGGAAACGGCGACAGGGTAATGCCGATGCCGTGGACTTACCGACAAGCCACGCGCGAATGGCAAACCTTTCTGGCCGATGCGCAAGAAGCCATCGGCACGCCCACAGACCACAGCACCTTTACCGCAGTGGAAGGCGTGCTGCGCGCCTTTCGCTCAAGGCTGACGCCGCAGCAAGCCATTGATTTCGCACAAATTCTACCCGCCGTACTGCGCGCATTGTTTGTGGCGGACTGGCAGCTTGACACCCCCCCGGCCCCAGCCGGCACCCGCCCAGACTGGACCGCCGAGGCGCAAGCTTTGCGCCACAATCACAACTTTGCCCCCGATAACGTGGTGGCCGGAACCGCGCTTGCCCTGCGCAAATCAGTGCAGCGCGCGGAACTGGACAGGGTTCTTGCCCGCCTGCCCGCCTTCGCCACCGAGTTCTGGAGCGTTCCGGGCGTTGACACCTCCACCCTTGGCCCCCGGATCGTCTAAGAAATCCACTTGCCCTTCCCCTGCCCCTGCCCCTAACTGCGGGTATGGATAGCGCCTTTCTGATCACCGCCTTTGCCACCTTGTTCGTGGTGATCGACCCACCGGGGTTGGTGCCGTTGTTCATTGCCTTGACTCAGGGCATGGACGCAACCAAGCGCCGGGCAATGGCGCAGCGGGCCTGCATCATCGCCACCATCATGCTGATGCTGTTCGGGTTGATGGGTGAGGCTTTGTTGGGATTTATCGGCATTTCCATGCCTGCCTTTCGCATCGCGGGCGGCATTCTGCTGTTCCTGACCGCGCTTGACATGTTGTTTGAACGCCGCACCCAGCGCCGCGAGGGCCAGCACGCCGACCCCGATCATGACCCTTCGGTGTTTCCGCTGGCCACACCGCTGATTGCGGGGCCGGGGGCGATTGCCACCATGATATTGCTGGTCGGCCAATCCGGCCCCGGCTGGGGGGGCACGATTGCGGTGATGGGGCTGCTGCTGGCGATGATGCTGGCGACATTTCTGTTCCTGTTGGCCTCGCCACCGCTGGAGCGGTTGCTGGGGCGCACCGGAACCATCGTGATCACCCGGCTGTTGGGCATGCTGCTGGCGGCATTGTCAGTGCAATTCGTCATCGACGGTGTGCGCGGCACCGGGTTGATCTGATGAACGGCGACAAGGCTGCCAGCCTGATCTATCTGGCGCTGTTGCTGGCGGCGGTGGGCGGCTGGATTGTGGTGGAGCATCGTCAACGCTTGGGTCAGGCGCTGCGCGTGGCTTTGGCTTGGGGGATGATTTTCATCGGGCTGATGGCGGGATACGGGCTGTGGAACGACATCTCCAATGCCGCAGCGCCACGCCAAACCTTGGGGCAAACGGGGGAATTGATCATTCCGCGTGCGTCGGACGGGCATTATTACCTGCGGCTGTTGGTGAACGGACAAGAGATCACCTTCATGGCTGACACCGGGGCGACCAATATCGTACTGTCGCCCGCAGACGCGCAGGTTTTGGGGATGCAACCTGACGATCTGCGTTTTCTCGGTGAAGCCGTGACAGCCAATGGCACAGTGCGCACGGCGCGGGTGGCCTTGGACGCGGTGTCATTGGGGCCTTTTCAGGATCGCGATGTGACCGCCTATGTCAACGAGGCCGAGATGGACGGGTCTTTGTTGGGGATGGACTATCTGGGACGGTTTTCGATCGAGATCGCCGGCGAGCGCATGATCCTGCGGCGGTAATGGCTGCATTTGTGTCCGGGGCGCCGCCCCAGGCCCGGGGATATTTTCAGACAGATGAAACCAAATTTTATGTGAATTTTATGGAGCTGAGAGCGCTGTGGCTGCTTTCTCGGCCTTTTTCTCCCAGCGGCCACCGTCTTCGGACCAATATTGTGCCGCCATTCCTGCGGTCGTCAGCCTTGTCCAAAGGCCGCGGGCATGGGCCAGGGTGGCGGGGTCGGCACCGTCGAACAGCACCCAGACCCGTTCCAGCGCCATTGCCTCGGCAGGATCGGTTTCGGCAGACTCGAGGAGGACCAGCCCCTGCGCAGCATTGTCGATGGTCCCGGTCCCCAGCAGGATCGGCTGATCGGCGTCATGGACACCATCTTGCAGCCCATGGGGCAGAAAGCCGTCCTCCGGGCCCTGCCAAAGCTGTGAATCAAGGCGTTTCAGCGTCGCCATATCGGTACCGCGCAACATCACGCGCCAACCTGCCTGCAGCGCGCGCGGCAGGATCGTGGCCAGAGTGGCTTCGGGCGTCGAACGGGTCAGTTGGTAGAACATCGCGATGCCCATCAGGTCCGGCCCCGATCTTGTACGGATGTACAGGCGGCGATGTTGATCATTTGGCCTCATACCTGTCGCGGATCAGGCGGTTCAACGCCATCACACCCCAGCCCGTGGCACCCTTGGGGGCGAGCGCGGTTTCCGCCTTGACCAAGGCCGTGCCCGCAATGTCGAGGT